>NZ_KV793514.1:0-117710 GCF_001808505.1 Oligella sp. HMSC09E12 | reverse complement strand
ATGTATGAGTGACAACTATCTTGACAAATACCGAGGCTAAGAGAGACTGCTTTACTGTTTAACAAGTGATAGGGGCGTGAGACTAATCCGCCCCTTTTTGATTGTCTTGTGAGCACCGATGGACCAGTGCAGAACTAGCACTTCCTAAAATCACTACGGAGTGTTCTTCACTAGGACAAAAATGTCCTAAGACTACGCAGCGCTTTCATCTTCATGCAAACTGATACTAACTGCTTTAGAAGGAGATGATGTGGCGCTTGCTGTTTTGAATAGTTGCGCACCCATTGGGATGACTTCCACCTTGGTGCGTACAGAGGTTCATATAGGTCCCGGCCTACCTAGTTTTTTAGTCGTCGGTCAGGTGAGCACTGGGGTTAAAGAAAGTCGAGATCGTGTGCGTACCGCCATTCTTAGCTCTGGCTATGAGTTTCCGCTTGGCCGTATCACGGTTAATCTATCACCCGCTGATTTGCCTAAAGACTCTGGACGCTTTGATTTAGCGATTGCGTTGGGGGTTTTAATGGCTACTGGGCAATTACACCTTTCGCGTGAGCTTCAACGGCGTCTACCACACTTATACTTTGTTGGTGAACTGTCATTGACGGGCGCCTTGACTGCTATCCAATCACCATTAATTTTGGCTTTATCCATCTATAAAAGTGATCCTGCAGCGGTCTTGATTATGCCTAAAAGCGATGCGGCGATGGCTTCCTTGGTTGAGGGCTTAAGCGTGATAGGTGCAGATAGTCTGAGCGAGGTGGTGGCGTACTTGGCAGGGAAGCGAGAGCTGACACCATACACTGCCGATAGACTTGATGCGGTGGCGGGCGTTGCGAGTGATGCTGCTATGATGCTAGAACCAGGGCTATGTTTATCTGATGTGCGCGGTCAAGCGCAGGCGTGTTATTTATTGGAGCTTGCAGCAAGTGGTGGTCATAGTCTTTTATTTAGTGGACCTTCTGGTGTGGGTAAGACGATGTTGGCACAGCGCTTACCAACGATTTTGCCAGATTTAACTAATCTACAGCGGCTAGAGCGTATCGCCATTCAAAGTGGGTCAGCGAATGGCATTGTGGATAGGGGCTATAGACCATCATTTAGGGCACCGCATCACTCCATTTCCGATCCAGCCCTGTTAGGGGGTGGTGTGCATGCCTATCCAGGCGAGTTGAGTTTAGCGCATCACGGAGTGTTATTTTTAGATGAGTTGGCCGAGTTTAAGCGTAGTACTTTAGAGGCCTTGCGAGTGCCGTTGGAATCGGGTGAGATCAGTGTTGCACGAGCACATTATCAGCAGCGTTATCCGGCGAAGTTTCAATTCGTTGCCGCGACTAATCCTTGTGCTTGCGGTTATTTAGACCACCCGGAGATTGATTGTACTTGTACGCATCGGGCGATTAATCAGTATCAAGCGCGTGTTTCTGGCCCTTTATTGGAGCGCATTGATATTCACTATAAATTACCGCTGCTCAGTGGCAGTTACTTAGAAGCTGAGGCGGCCGAGACTTCAGTGCTGGTGCGGGAACGAGTCAGTTTGTGTAGAGCCCATCAATTACAACGTCAAGGCGTACTTAATGTGGATTTAAAAACACTGCAGCTGACTGAGTTTTGTCGCTTACGGCCTAAGGATCAGAGCTATTTAGAAATTACAGCGCAGCAAAAGGCGTGGTCGGCCCGTATTGTGCAGTCGGTACTTAAGCTTGCACGTAGCGCCGCTGATATGCGAGGCGCAGAGCTGATTGAAAGGGAGGATGTAGCGCTAGCGATTGCTTGCAGACAGCCTTTTTCAAAAAAGGAAGAGGCAAGGCTCTATTGGTATGAGGCGAGAAAAGGCACGGCTATCCATCATTGATTTAGGTGCTAGAATAGCATTTTAAATGTTAATTTATACTGTGTAGGACTCCATCATGCGCCCATTAGACGGTATTAAAGTGTTAGAGTTGGGGCAGTTAATTGCCGGACCTTTTACCACCAAAATTCTTGCCGAATTTGGTGCTGAAGTGATCAAAATCGAGCCGCCACTGAGCGGTGATCCGCTGAGAAAGTGGCGTTTGTTACATGAGGGCACCTCTGTTTGGTGGGCCTCTCAATCGCGTAATAAGAAATCCGTCACGGTGAATTTACGCTCCCCAGAGGGGCAGGGAATTATTCGACGACTAGTTAAAGAGGTTGATATTCTCGTGGAGAACTTCCGTCCCGGTGCCTTAGAAAGTTGGGGCTTGGATGAAGACACGCTAAAAAGTATTAATCCAGCCCTAATTATGGTTCGGATTTCCGGTTATGGACAGACGGGGCCTTATCGGGATAGACCCGGCTTCGGTGTGGTAGGCGAAGCGATGGCGGGGTTTAGGCATCTAAGTGGGGAGCCGGGTAGACCGCCGGTACGTGTGGGTATTTCGATTGGCGATTCTTTAGCTGCTTTGCATGCGGTGATTGGTTCCTTGATGGCCTTACGTCATCGTGAGGTACAGCAGGGCGGTGGTCAGGTGGTTGATGTGGCCTTATATGAATCTGTGTTCAATATGATGGAGAGTCTGGTTGCCGAATACGCACATTTTGGTGAGGTACGACAGCCTGCTGGTAGTAGTTTGCCAGGGATTACACCAAGCAATGCCTATTTATGTGCCGATGGCAAATACGCCTTAATCGCCGGCAATGGTGATAGTATTTTTAAGCGTTTGATGTTGTTGATAGGACGACCGGACATGGCAGAGGATCCGGCTTTTGCGCATAATGACGGTCGTGTTGCTGAAGCGGAATACATTGATGGCGTTATCGCTCAATGGGCGGCTCAGCATAGTTTGGATGAGGTCTTGCAGGCATTGCATGAGCACAGAGTACCGGCGGGTCGAGTGTATGATGTGGCAGATATTTTTAAGGATCCGCATTATCAAGCGCGTGAGATGCTCATTCAAGGAGAGTTAGAGGATGGTACAGCGGTGACCTTACCGGGTATCCTACCCAAACTGAGTAAAACTCCCGGCGGCGTCGAGCGTAAGGCGCCCACCTTAGGGCAGGATACGGATGAGGTTTTGCTTAGCTTAGGTTTTGATGAAGCAACACTTCATCAGCTTCGAGCGCAGGGTGTGATCTAGCTAGGGTGTTGTGCATCAATACGATGGTTGCCTAATACAGCTTGCTAGGCACAGTGTCTGGCGTTACAGCTAGACCCTAAGCTACTCCAATTGGATCTGGTTTTTATCAATAATTTGTTTATAGCGTTGACTATCCTTTGCGATCAGCTGAGCCATTGCCGTAGCGCTACTGGCTTTGGGGATAAAGCCGGCTTGCGTGAATTTTTGCTGCACTTGATCGTCTTTTAGAATAGCAGCAATTTCCTCCGTCATTCTTTCGATAATGGCATCAGGGGTGTGCTTAGGACTGATCAGAGCGACCCATGAGGAAAGATCAAAGTGTTGATAACCAAGCTCTGTCATCAAGGGAATGCTAGGCTCATCAGGCCATTTGCTCTTAGCCGACAGCGCTAGCACCTTTAGCCGACCCTCTTTTACATAAGGCATTGGCACTAAAATCGGGTCAAATACCATATCGACTCTACCGGCTAATAAATCGCTAATAATCGGTGCGCTGCCACGATAGGGAATATGTGTCATCTCGAGTTGATTAATATTGGCAAAATGCAAGGCAATCATATGGGCACTGGAGCCGGTGCCACTTGAGGCAAAGTTTAAATGATGCTTTTTGCCATAATCAACAAGCTCAGCCACATTATCGACTGGCAGCGCTTTAGAAACAAATAAAAACATAGGCAGCTCGGCCAGTTGCGTTACTGGCGCAAAGGACTCCTCATTGTAGGGGAGTTGATACAAATGAGGGTTGACCGCATGCGCAGCAATCACCGTGGCAAAATGATAGCCATCTGCCGGCGAGCGAGCTAATTGCGCTGTACCGATGGTGGCGTTGGCGCCAGGACGATTATCAATGATAATGCGTTGACCAAGTCGTTTGGAGAGCTCATTCATCACTATACGAGTGACCGTATCGGTTGCACCGCCAGGTGTATAGGGTACAATCACGGTAATTGGTTTTTGATGAGGCCAGTTAGTATCGGTTGCAATGCTTTGCTTGATGCTTGCACTATGCTCACTCGCATAGGCGCCACCTAGCATCAGGCTTAAGAGGCAAACACAAGATGTGCGTAAAAGCTGTTTGAACATGCATTATCACCGGACAGTCAAAAACATCATGATAAATTTCAATTGCTAAGGTCTCAAGGCATAAAAACCACAATATCTATGCAAATTAAACGAAGATAGGCGAAATTAAGCCATTGTCTGACTAATGCTTATAAGATATGGCAAGTTTGCTAGACAGCTCAGTTGCTTGATGATATCATATAAGGCTTGTTGAATTATCTATTTATCGCAATTTCTTTGCGGATTTTTGGTATTCACAACACGCTTCATCGAGTTTGGGCTCGTTTGCGCCAGTCCTAACTGCATAGTCTTAAGAGATTTCAGTTATTCCTAGCCTAGTCATAAGGTAGTGATGCTTTATGTGAGCCCTTATTTTATGGAGCTTATAACTCGTTATTATTAGGTCAAAAAAGTGCTGCACCTCATTGTAGCCACCTAGTTTTAGCAATCAATTTAGAGTGTTATTATGCCTAAAATTAAAACCAAAAAAAGTGCTTCTAAGCGCTTTCGCGTACGTCCGGGTGGTACCGTTAAGCGTGGTTTTGCCTTTAAAAGCCATATCTTAACTAAGAAAACCACAAAAAATAAACGTCAATTACGTGGCACTACTGAGGTTCATCAGTCTGATGTACCTTCAATCAAAGCCATGATGCCTTACGCATAATTAGGAGAAGAAGATGCCTCGTGTAAAAGGTGGTGTGACTGCCCGTGCTCGTCATAAAAAAGTATTAGCTGAAGCTAAAGGTTTCCGCGGTCGTCGCGGTAATGTTTTCCGTGTTGCTAAGCAAGCGGTAATGAAAGCGGGTCAATACGCTTATCGTGACCGTCGCAACAAAAAACGCACTTTCCGTTCACTTTGGATTGCTCGTATTAACGCAGCGGTTCGTGAGCACGGTGTGACCTATAGCGCCTTTATCGCTGGTTTACGTAAAGCCTCCATCGACTTAGACCGTAAGGTATTAGCCGATATGGCGGTAAATGACAAAGCTGGCTTTAAAGTAGTGGTTGAACAGGCTAAAGCAGCCCTTGCCGCTTAAGTTAGACTGTTAAGCACGTAGAACAGTGTAGCAATTCTGTATTCATATCAAGGCGGGGTTCTATTTTAGGATCCCGCCTATTTTTTTATCAATGGTTTGGACAATGACTGAATCCTTAGACGACTTAATTAAACAAGCAGAAGAAAAATTTGCAGCAGCGCCTGATGTGGCCAGTCTGGAAAATGAAAAAGCTAAATTTTTAGGTAAAAACGGTGCCGTTACCAGCTTACTTAAGGGACTCGCCAGCTTGCCTGTTGAGGAGAAAAAAGCAGTCGGCCAGCGCATTAACCAAATCAAACGAGAGATTGAGGCTTTGCTGACTGCGCGTCGCGAACGTTTTGCCGAGGAGCAATTGGCGCAGCGTCTGGCAGCTGAAAAAATTGATGTGACCTTACCCGGCCGTGGTTTAAATCGCGGTGGATTGCATCCAGTAATACAGTCGACTTTAAGGATTGAGGGTATTTTCCGTTCCATTGGTTTTGATGTGGCTGATGGTCCTGAGATTGAGACAGACTGGTATAACTTTACCTCCTTAAATAATCCGCTAAATCACCCCGCACGCTCCATGCAGGATACCTTTTATATCGACCATCAAGATGAAGCGGGTTTGCCCTTGATGTTACGTACCCATACCAGTCCGATGCAGGTGCGCTATGCGCGTCAGCATAAACCACCGATTAAGGTGATTGCGCCTGGCCGTACTTATCGTGTGGATAGTGATGCGACCCATAGCCCGATGTTCCACCAGGTGGAGGGCTTGTGGATCGATGAAAATACTTCTTTTGCCGAACTCAAAGGCGTTTATACCAAGTTTTTACAAGCATTTTTTGAGACGGACGATATTCAGTTGCGTTTCCGTTCATCTTTCTTTCCCTTTACCGAACCTTCCGCCGAGATCGATATGATGTTTAATAGCGGACCGATGAAAGGGCAGTGGTTGGAAATTTCCGGGGCGGGTCAGGTGCACCCGAACGTAGTACGCAATTTTGGCTTAGATCCAGAAAAATACATGGGTTTTGCCTTTGGTTCCGGTATTGAACGTCTCACCATGTTGCGTTATGGCGTTAATGATTTACGTTTATTCTACGAAGGTGATTTGCGTTTCTTAGAGCAATTTAATCGCTAGTTGATTTAGGTTTAAACGAAGTATTCATTTCCTATCCCATTCGTTTTTTGTAAAGAATTTACTATGTTTATTTCAGAATCTTGGTTAAGAAGTTTAATCAATCCGGACTTATCTACGGAGGACATTTGTCATCGCTTGACAATGTCAGGTCTTGAGGTTGAAGGCGTTGAAACCCTAGCGCCGGCCTTTGAAGGGGTGGTGGTGGCTGAGGTTAAAGCGATCGCAGCGCACCCAAATGCCGATAAATTGCGTATTTGTCAGGTCGATGATGGTTCCGGTGAGTTGATACAGGTCGTTTGTGGTGCGCCCAATGCCGCAGCGGGTATTAAGGTACCCATGGCGCGTGTTGGTGCAGTCTTGCCTGGTGATTTTAAGATTAAAAAGGGCAAGTTACGCGGTGAGTTATCACTCGGTATGCTGTGTTCAGCACGTGAATTAGGTATTAGTGACGAGCATGCCGGTTTGATGATTCTGGACGATAGCATGGAGGTCGGTACCGATATTCGACAAGCGCTAAATTTAGACGATAAAGTGATTGAGTTTAAATTAACTCCAAACCGCGCTGATTGTTTATCCGTATATGGTGTGGCGCGTGAGGTGCAAGCCTTAACCGGCGCTAAGTTGCAAAAGCTGGATTTCACACCAGTGGAGGTGAGCTTAGACGAGTCCATGCCAGTGCGCGTGGAGGCACCGGATTTATGCGGTCGCTTTGCTGGTCGTATTATTCGTGGTGTGAATGCCAAGGCTGAGACCCCAGATTATATTAAACAACGCATTATCGCAGCGGGTATGCGTCCAGTATCAGCTTTGGTGGATATTTCCAACTATGTGATGTTGCAACTGGGTCGACCAACGCACGTGTTTGATATTAAAAACATCGATACCGCTAAGGGCTTAAGTGTACGTTGGGCTCGTGCTGGTGAAAAGTTAAAGCTACTCGTGGGTGAAGAGGTTGAGCTAAGCGAGGATACTGGTGTTATTTGTTATGAGGATAGGCCAGAGAGCATAGCTGGTGTGATGGGTGGTGATGCGACTGCGGTGGATTTGGAGACGCAGGATATTTATCTAGAAGCTGCGTTCTGGTTTCCGGATGCCATTGCAGGTCTAACCCGTAAGTATAAAATTTCATCCGAAGCGGCTTATCGCTATGAGCGTGGTGTCGACTTTTTAAATATTGTTGAGCATATTGAGTATATTAGCCGTTTAATTCTTGAGATTTGTGGCGGTCGTGCCGGCCCGGTGCAGGACCAGATCATCAATTTACCTGAACGTAAGGCAGTCTCAATGCGCTTAGACCGATGTAATAAGGTTTTGGGCGTTGAGGTTTCGCTAGAAGAAGTCAAGCAAATCTTCACTAATCTGGAGTTTGATTTTGAAGTTGATGCGGAGCAGGTCTTTACGGTCAAGGCACCTTCTTATCGTTTTGATATCGCCATTGAAGAGGATTTAATTGAAGAGGTGGCGCGGGTGTATGGCTTTGAACGTATCCCAGCCCGTGAACCAATTGCACAAGCCAGTATTTTCCCATTCCCTGAGGTACGTCGTTCAGAGCATGTTTTCCGTCATTTGATGGCGGCTATGGACTATCAGGAAGTAGTGAATTATAGCTTTGTGGATGAAAGTTGGGAGCGTAATTATCAAAATAACGATAAGCCCATCCGTCTTTTAAATCCGATTTTTGCGCAGTATGCGGTGATGCGTTCAAGCTTAATTGGCGGCTTATTAAAAACCATCTCACACAATGCAAAATACCGTCAGAATCGTGTGCGTATTTTTGAGTTAGGTCGAGTGTTTTTTGATGCACCTCAGGTTGAGGCCAGTGAAACGACGGTCAAAGGCATTCATCAACCGTTGTACTTTGCGGCAGCCAGTTGGGGCTTAGCATTGCCCGAGCAGTGGGGTGAGAAATCACGGCAAGTGGATTTTTTCGATTTGAAAAATGATCTAGTAAACTTGTTGGGTTCACAGGCCAAGGACTTGCGCTTTGTGGCCGAAGCACATCCGGCCTTACACCCGGGTCGTAGTGCGACGATTTTTTATCGTGATCAAAAAATTGGTATCATCGGCGAACTTCATCCACAATGGTTAGCTGAGTTGGATCTGCCGACGGCACCTGTGGTGTTTGAAATTGACATTGCACCACTGATGGAACATGACTTAGCAGCGTATAAGGAAATTTCCAAGCAACCGGTGGTGATCCGTGACTTAGCAGTTTGGGCTCCTGCTGATATTGCTTACCAACAAGTAATGGATGCCTTAGCACCCATACAGGCTGAGGGTATTCTTCGGGATGTTACATTATTTGATGTTTGGAAGGATCCTAAATCTGAACAGAACGAACGCAGTTTAGCCATGCGCTTTATGCTGCAAGATGCCAAAGCCACGCTGGAAGATGCTCAGGTGGAGCAGTTAATGAGCAAAATTCTTAATACCCTCGTTGAAAAACTGGGTCTTAGATTACGATAGTTCGGGGAGAATAATAGATGACTACATCAGTAAAGCCTTCGTTAACTAAGGCCGATTTAACTGAATTACTATATGATCGCGTCGGTGTTAATAAACGTGAGGCAAAAGATATTGTTGATGGTTTTTTTGCGCAAATCAGCGATGTATTAATCGAGGGTAAAGCGGTGAGAATTTCCGGTTTCGGTAATTTCCAATTAAGAGATAAAGCCGCGCGTCCAGGTCGTAATCCCAAGACCGGTGATTTGATTCCGATTTCTGCTCGTCGAGTGGTGACATTTCATGCCAGTCAGAAGTTAAAAGAGCTGGTTGAGGATTGTGCCGATTAGATATTATTGGCCTTTTGTAGCATTAGGGCGGGCTGTTGCTAATCTGCAATGAACCGCCTTAATCTTTTTAGAGACCGAGATTGCCGTATTAGAGGTGCACGATAATAGTCGGTTTTGTGCTACACTTTGATAAGTCAAAACAATTACAAATGCCTACCCTCAGTGGTTTAGGCTAAAGATGCGATGGAACAAACCGAAATTCAAGAAACTGTCACAGTAGAGTTACCACCCATCCCTGCTAAACGCTATTTCACCATTGGTGAAGTGGCTGAGCTTTGCCAGGTAAAGCCGCATGTGCTGCGTTATTGGGAGCAGGAGTTTACCCAGCTTAATCCGGTCAAACGCCGAGGTAATCGTCGTTATTACCAGCATCATGAGGTATTATTGATTCGGCGAATTCGTACCCTGCTATATGATGAGGGCTTTACGATTGCCGGTGCACGTAATCGCTTGGGTAATCCACGCCAGCAGGAGGAAGCAGATGCTGCGGTGCGTATTCCAGCCAATGATCTGCAAACCATCCGTGCGGAGTTGGAAGGGATCATTCAGGACTTAAATAAGCTGATTTAGATTTTTGCTATTGATCGATAGGGCGTTTGATGATTGGATCAAACGCCCTAAGTATTTGTTAAGCGTCATATTTCTGCCATAAAACCGTCATTCTGTTGTCATATGGATATGTAATGATTAACACGATTGTTGGTAAATCATTAAAAGGATCGATAGTATGAAATTAAAATTATTCGCTGCCGCTGCGTTATGTTCAGTATCTGTTATGGCTCATGCGGCTGATATGCCTAAAGCATGTGAGGATTACTTTAATGCGGTAGAAGACTTTGCAAAAAAACATCCTCAAATGGCTGATAGCTACAAACAAATGGTTGAGAGCACGAAGCAACAATTAAATACGGTGGCTGATAAATCCATGTTAGCCCCAGGTTGTGAGCAGGCTTTAGAAACCTTTAAGCAATCAACCGTTGGCATGTAAGTCATTGCTTAATTGATTGCTAATAAAATAGCAGCTGTATGGTTGAAATACAGCTGCTATTTTTTTACTGCTTAAAAAGGGAGTTTAGCTAGCGAGTTTAGCCATTTGCTCTTTAACTTGCACTAATTGTTCGCCAAATTTAACTACACGCTCTTTCTCCTGTTCTACCACAGCGATAGGGGCTTTGCTAACGAAGTTTTGGTTATTTAGCTTCGCTTGTGCCTTGGCAATTTCACCCTCTAAGCGTTGTAGCTCCTTAGTTAAGCGAGCCAATTCAGCTTCTTTATCAATTTCTACCTTAAGCATTAATTGGCTTTGTCCCAAGCTTTGTACTGGGAAGCCGAGATCAGGCAACTCGTCCACAATCTGCACCTCACTTAGCTTGGCCAATGCTCGTAAATAAGGGGCATAGCTAGTTAGCTTGTCTGCATCGCCGACGGCCAGTAGCGGTACGCGCTCAGCAGGGGAGAGCTGCATTTCGCCACGTAATACACGAATTGCCTCAATATGTGCTTGCAGATCCTCAGCCATGGCAATGGCGTTCTCATCAATTAAGCTGTCATTGGCTTGAGGATACGGTCTGATACTAATGGAGGTTTTTTGCGATTTTGTCATGACGCCGGCGGCTAGTGCCACTTTTTGCCACAATTCCTCGGTGATAAAAGGAATCACCGGGTGAGCGATGCGCAATAAGGACTCTAACACATTAATTAGGGTACGACGTGTGCCACGCTGCAACGCTTCATTTTGATTTTGTAGCTGTACCTTGGCCATCTCCAAGTACCAATCGCAATAGACATCCCATACAAAATGGTAAATGGCGTTGGCGAGGATATCGAAGCGGTAGTCGGCAAAGGCTTTAGCAACGACCTTTTTGAATTTGTGTAGTTCACTAATAATCCAGCGATCGACAAAACTTAATTCGAATTCGGATTTGTCAAGGCTATGACCCTCCACATTCATCAACACAAAGCGAGTCGCATTCCACAACTTATTGCAGAAGTTGCGATAACCCCCGCAGCGGTTCAAGTCAAAGTTCATATTGCGGCCCGGCGTGGCGTAAGCAGCCATGGTAAAGCGTAGTGCATCAGCACCATAAGGCTCAATACCGGTAGGGAAATTGGCGCGCGTGGTTTTCTCAATTTGTGCCGCTTGCTGAGGATTCATTAGACCCTCTGTGCGCTTTTTGATTAGCGTTTCTAAGTCCACGCCGTCAATAATATCGACTGGATCCAGGGTATTGCCCTTGGATTTTGACATTTTCTGACCCTGGGCATCTAAAATCAGACCATGAATGTAGACCTGCTTAAACGGGATCTGACCGGTTAAGTGCTTGCTCATCATAATCATCCGAGCAACCCAGAAGAAGATAATATCAAAACCTGTGACCAGCACATTGGAAGGCATGTAGCGATTGTAATCAGGTGTTTTCTCCGGCCAGCCCATGGTAGTAAAGGGTACTAAAGCAGAGGAGAACCAGGTATCTAGCACATCCTCATCACGAGTGAGCGGGCCCTCAACACCAGCTTTTTTGGCTTGTTTTAGCGCTTCACTCTCGGTGCGCGCAACAAATACCTGTCCGTCTTTGCTGTACCACGCAGGGATCTGATGGCCCCACCAGAGTTGACGCGAAATGCACCAATCCTGAATATTATTTAGCCATTGGTTATAGGTGTTGACCCAATTCTCAGGGTGGAACTTAATCTCACCACTACTCACCGCCTCTAAAGCCACTTCGGTAATGCTTTTGCCGGGGTGATAGGTGTCCTCGGGAGCGGGTTTGGACATAGCCACAAACCATTGATCGGTTAGCATTGGTTCAAGTACGGTTTTAGTACGATCGCCACGCGGCACCATTAATTTATGAGGTTTAATTTCTGCTAATAAATCTAGTTCTTTTAACGCCTCTAAAATCGCTTGACGAGCCTCAAAACGATCCATACCTTGGTACTGTGCTGGGGCATTTTCGTTAATTTTAGCGTCTAGCGTGAGGATATTAATCAACTCCAGATGATGGCGCTGACCAACCGCATAGTCATTAAAATCGTGCGCGGGTGTGACTTTGACGACTCCGGTACCGAAGTCCTTGTCGACATAGTCATCGGCAATAATCGGAATCACGCGATTACTAATCGGTAAAATCACTTCCTTGCCGATTAAGTGCTGATAGCGCTCATCCTCAGGATGTACCATGACGGCTGCGTCACCAAGCATCGTTTCAGGGCGGGTTGTCGCAACCACGACATGGCTTAAGCCATTCACCGGCTCCACCAGCGGATAGCGAATATGCCAGAGCAGACCACTTTCCTCGGTGTTTTCAACCTCTAGGTCAGATACCGCTGTACCTAGTACGGGGTCCCAGTTAACTAAGCGCTTGCCACGATAAATCAAACCCTGTTCATATAGGCGCACAAAGGTCTCAATCACACCCTTACTCATGCGCTCGTCCATGGTGAAGTACTCACGACTCCAATCAGCTGAGGAGCCTAAGCGACGGAACTGCGACATCATGGTGTTGCCGGACTTTTCCTTCCAGTCCCAGACGCAATCGATAAACTTCTTGCGTCCTAAGTCATGGCGAGAGATTTTTTGTGCATCTAATTGGCGTTCAACAACAATTTGAGTCGCAATGCCGGCATGGTCGGTACCGGGCACAAAGACCGTGTCACAACCGAGCATCCGGTGGTAACGGATTAAACTATCCATCACCGTTTGGTTAAAAGCGTGCCCCATATGTAGGGTACCGGTGACGTTTGGTGGTGGGAATTGAATGGTATATGGCTTACCACTTTCGGGTGAGGTGGTTTGGGTAAACTGTCCCGCTTTAAAAATACCTAATTCATTCCACCGATCATACCAGGAAGATTCGATGTTTTTAGGCTCAAAACTTTTGGCAAGTTCATCGCTCAGAGGGGTTTGATTCATTTGATTACCGTCGTTAAATACTGGATTAATTCAAGTGTTATAAAATCATGCTTTTTCTTTTTAATGCTCTATTTTAAGGTGTAAGAGCAACTGTTTGCATGTTAAAATGAGTGATTCTGTAAAACAGCTCAAAAATACGCATAAATTAGTCATTAAGTAGCGAATAGTAATTTATCGAGTCGTGCCAATCCGTGCTTGATAAACAATTACTTATGGGCTTAATTGCTACGTTTATTAGCACATTATGGCATTAAGTGTAGCTTTCTTGAGCTTAAATGCTAGTTGAGCTTTTTATCTGTTTTTTACTATTAAACTTTTATTTGGGAGCAAACCATGGCGGTTGAACGTACCTTATCTATTATCAAACCTGATGCTGTCGCTAAAAATGTGATTGGTGAGATTATTTCTCGCTTTGAAAAAGCTGGTCTTAAAGTGGTTGAAGCAAAAATGGTGCAGTTATCTCGCGCTGATGCAGAGGGTTTCTACGCAGTGCACAAAGAGCGTCCTTTCTTTAATGACTTAGTTGAGTTCATGATTTCTGGTCCAGTGTTTGTGCAGGTCTTAGAGGGTGAAAATGCGATTGCTAAAAACCGTGAATTGATGGGTGCGACCAACCCTAAAGAAGCAGCGCCAGGCACTATTCGTGCTGATTTCGCTGAGAGTATTGATGCTAACGCAGTACATGGTTCAGACGCCCCTGAAACGGCTGCCGTTGAAATTGAGTACTTCTTCGCTAAGTAATACAATTTTTATTTCAATGACTGAAAAGCAAAACTTATTAGGCTTAGATTTAGACGCCCTGACCGCCGAACTACAGGCGGCAGGGCATAAGCCTTTTCGTGCTAAGCAGTTGCTGCGCTGGGTCCATCAGCGCGGCGAAGCCGATTTTGCATGTATGAGCGATTTGGCCAAGGACTTTCGTGCTGAGCTACAAAATCGCTACACCGTAGCCACGCTTACGCCTATCGTGGATAAAATTTCTAGCGATGGTACGCGCAAATGGCTGTTCGATGTGGGCGATAATAACGCCATCGAATCCGTTTTTATTCCTGAGGATGATCGCGGTACTTTGTGCATTTCAAGTCAAGCTGGCTGTACTGTGGCATGTCCTTTTTGCTCAACCGGTTATCAGGGTTTTAACCGCAATCTCACCACGGCTGAGATAATTGCTCAGCTTTGGTATGCGCGAGCTGAATTACTCAAGAATCAATCCGCTGCACGCACCGATGGGCAATTGCCTGTTGAACCATTACGCGTCATTTCCAATGTCGTGATGATGGGTATGGGTGAGCCCTTACTTAACTATCGCGAGTTATTGCCCGCCTTAAAATTAATGGTTGAGGATAATGCTTACGGCCTATCACGTCGTCGGGTGACGGTTTCCACCTCTGGCGTGGTGCCGATGATGGATCGTTTGGCTGAGGATTGTCCCGTGGCTTTGGCTGTTTCATTGCATGCGCCAAATGACGATTTACGCGATCGTTTGGTCCCTTTAAATAAAAAGTATCCTTTACGTGAGCTGCTTGCTGCTTGTAACCGTTATTTAGCACATGCGCCCCGTGATTTCATAACATTTGAATATATTATGCTTGATGGGGTAAATGACTCCGATCAGCATGCAGATGAATTAATTGCAATCGCTAAAGAGGTGCGTTGCAAATTAAATCTGATCCCATTTAATCCTTTCCCGCAATCTGGTTTGAAGCGCTCTTCCAATAATCGAGTGCGAGCTTTTGCCGAGCGTCTACAAGCGGCTGGTGTGATCACAACGACGCGTAAGACACGTGGTGATGATATTGATGCTGCCTGTGGTCAATTAGCGGGTGATGTTAAGGATCGCTCCAGAATTACTCAAAAGCGCCGTGGTGACGAGGTGATTCCCGTTGCCGATGGGGTTATTCCAATATACGAGGTACAAAAGTGAACCCTCAAGATCAAATGCCTGATTTAAGCAAAGAATCTGCGCCACAGCCCGAATTAGCGGATTCCTTAGGCGGTTTATTGCATGCCAGCCGTCTTCGTAAGAATTTAAGCTTAGAGGATGTGGCTAATGTGACTAAATATAGTAAGCGTCAATTACAAGCACTTGAAGATAAAAACTGGGATTTGTTACCTCAGGGTTTTGCTTTACGCGCCTTGGTGCGTAAGTACGCCCAGGCTTTAGACGTTGATCCTGCGTTAGCGCTTGAAATGTTGACCCGTGAAACGGGTAATAAGCCCGCTGTTGCTAAGGCCTCCAAGTCAAATTTAGTCAGTAGTCTGGATTATCGTATGTCGCCTACGCCGACCGGAGCATCTAAAGGGGGTGGTTTTTCCATTTTTACCATCATTTTCTTGTTGTTATTAGTGATTGTGATCGCGCTGGGTGTGGCGCTTTGGCAGGGTGCGATTAGCTTTGATGACCTCAATTTGGGCTTTGTCAAAGACTGGTTTGAGGCTGTTTAAACACGATGATAAAAACAAATCTTGAGTTGAGTGATAAACCATTTACTGTTGGTCCACTAAGACGGCACCATACACACCAAGTCAACATTCAATGGCAGGACCGGATTGTTGCTGTTGGTGGCTCAGCCCCGGTGGTCGTGCAGTCCATGACCAATACTGACACGGCGGATGCGATTGCGACAGCAATTCAGGTCAAGGAATTAGCCTTAGCGGGCTCTGAGTTAGTGCGTATTACGGTAAATACACCGGATGCGGCTAAAGAAGTGCCAGCCATTCGTGAGCAGCTTGATAAGATGGGCATTAATGTACCCTTGGTGGGGGACTTTCACTATAACGGTCATAAGTTGTTAAGTGATTATCCCGAATGTGCTCAAGCCCTTTCAAAATACCGTATTAATCCCGGCAATATGGGTGGTGGCAAGCGTCGCGATGATAATTTCGCCAAAATGATTGAGGTCGCTCTCAAAAATAATAAGCCAGTACGCATTGGGGTGAACTGGGGTAGCCTGGATCAGGACTTGATGGCCAAGATGATGGATGAAAATAATCATCGTGCCAAACCTTGGGAGGCGCAGGCCGTTATGCGTGAAGCGCTGGTTGTATCGGCTATTAGCAATGCTATGCGCGCTGAGGAATTGGGTATGACCGCAGATAAAATTATCTTATCTTGCAAGGTCAGTCATGTGCAGGATTTAATTGCCGTTTACCGTAATCTCGCTACTCGCTGTCATTATGCTTTGCATTTAGGTTTAACTGAGGCAGGGATGGGCTCTAAAGGCATCGTCGCATCGACGGCTGCCTTAGCAGTACTGATGCAAGAGGGGATTGGTGATACCATTCGTATTTCATTAACACCTGAGCCGGGCGGCAATCGCGCTAATGAAGTGATTGTGGCACAGGAAATGCTCCAATCTATGGGACTGCGTGCCTTTACACCGATGGTGGTCGCTTGTCCTGGCTGCGGTCGTACCAGCAGTACGTTTTTCCAAGAGTTGGCGGATAGCATTCAGCAGTTTTTAAGAAAAAGTATGCCTGAATGGAGTCAACGCTATCCCGGTGTTGAAAATATGAATGTGGCGGTGATGGGATGTGTGGTAAATGGCCCTGGAGAAAGTCGCCATGCAGATATCGGTATTAGCCTACCGGGCACTGGTGAAGTGCCTGCGGCGCCAGTATTTATTGACGGCGAGCGTCGCATGACGCTAAAGGGTGAGGGTATCGCTGAAGAGTTTCAACAGATTGTCGAAGCATATGTTGAGCAGCGTTATGGTCAAAAGTCTTAATTAAAACTATTTACAAATCGTTCTTATGTCAAAAACCTTTAATAAAGTTCATGCCATTCGCGGCATGAATGATATTTTGCCCAATGAAAGTTATAAGTGGGAGCAACTAGAAAGTATCATCAAATCCTTACTCGCACAATATGGATATCAAAATATCCGTACCCCCATTCTTGAGCAAACCCGTTTATTTGCACGAGGTATTGGTGAGGTGACCGATATTGTAGAAAAGGAAATGTACACCTTCACCATGAAAAAAGACGCTGATAAAGTCGACCCTGAGGATATGTTGACGATGCGTCCGGAATTTACTGCTGGCGTGGTGCGAGCCGCTATTGAGCATAATCTGTTATATGAGCGTCCGCTGCGGGCTTATGCCATGGGGCAGGTTTTTAGACATGAACGCCCACAAAAGGGTCGTTATCGTCAATTCCACCAATTGTCAGTCGAAGCGATGGGCTTCGATGGGCCGGATATGGATGTGGAAATCATCCTATTATTAGCCCGTTTATGGCGTAAATTAAAATTAACTAATATTCGTTTAGAGCTTAATTGTTTAGGTCAAAGTGCTGAGCGTGCACAGCACCGTGAGGCATTGATTGCCTATTTGGAAAAGCATGTGGCTATTTTAGACGAAGATGCTAAGCGTCGTATGTATAGTAATCCCTTGCGTGTGCTTGATACTAAAAATCCCACCATGCAAGAGATGGCTAATAATGCACCTAAATTATTTGATTATTTGGGGGCAGAGTCTAAAGCGCATTTTGAGGCGGTATGTGAACGTCTGCAGCAAGCAGGTATTGATTATGTTATTAATCCACGCTTAGTGCGAGGTCTAGATTACTACAACCTCACAGTCTTTGAGTGGGTGACTGATGCCTTGGGTGCCCAGGGTACTGTGTGTGGTGGTGGTCGCTATGATGGTTTATTTGAGCTCTTAGGCGGTAAAGCGACCCCGTGTGTAGGCTTTGGTTTGGGCTTAGAACGTTTATTAGAGTTAGCTGATGAGCAGGGTGTATTTCAGAGTCCGCAAGAAACAGAAATTTATTTTGTGCATCAGGGCGAAAAGGCTTCACAGGTAGCTGCCTTATTGGCTGAAAAATGTCGTGATGCGGGTTGGAAAGTGATGGTTCACGCCGGTTCAAGTGGCTTTAAATCACAATTCAAACGGGCTGACCTCAGCGGTGCTCGCTGGGCGGTCGTGATCGGCGAGGAAGAATTAGCACAGAATAAAGTAGCACTTAAGCCGTTACGTGCGACAGAAAATGGTACTATTGAACATCAGTTTGAGGTGCCTCAAGCCGATTTGGTTCAGGTGTTAGCAGAAAGGAAGTAGTAAAGCATGGCTTTTGATTTAGAAGAACAGGAAAAAATTGACCGGCTTAAGGCATGGTGGGAGCGTTGGGGTAATCTACTCAGTGGTCTGATACTTGTTATCTTATTGGCTATTTTAGGCTGGTATGGCTGGAACTGGTACCAAAGCTATCAAACACGTAATGCGCTGGCCTATTATGATATTGTAAATAGCACCTATAAAGCCAAAGATGAGGCCAGTTTACGTCGTTTGCAAGAGGCTAATCAAATCTTACAAGATAAGTACAGTGCTAATGTCTACGCCGGTCGTGCGGCCTTGTTGGCTGCACGTGCTTATGCTGATAAGGGTGATGATGCTCAGGCTGAGGCCGAGTTACAGCGTGTGTTAGATGCTGCTAATAAGCATCCAGAATTACAAGGTGCGGCCAAGTTGCAATTAGCGACCTTGTACACGAATCAAGAAAAGTATGATTCAGCTTTCAGTCTATTAACGCAGGATGTCAGTGGTTACGAGGCATTGTTTGCTGATAAACGCGGTGATATCTATTTTGCTCAAGGTGAGCTCAAGAGTGCGCTTGAGCAATGGTCTCAAGCAATACAAACTGCCGGCGTAAGCGCTGAATTCATTCAGACAGTACAGTTCAAGCTTAATGTATTAGGAGGGGTAAATGAGCAACCTCAAAGCTAAATTCAAATCAACTCGTTTATTTGCTGTGGCTGCACTGAGTGCCATGAGTTTAAGTGCTTGCGGCTTATTTTCATCCGAAAGTCGTTTTGACCCGGTGGAGTTAACGAGTTATGAGCAAACTGCACAGGGTCATCTGGTGTGGTCCCAAGCGATTGGTTCTGCGGGTGATCATGGTTTTGCTCCTATCGTGTTGGGTGATGAGGTCTTTGCAGCAACGCCAAACGGTCAAGTTGCGCGTCTAGCCCTAGCAAATGGCGCTGTTCGCTGGAATACAAATATAGGCACGCAGTTAGCGGCGGGCGTGGGTACCGATGGTCAAGTCGTTGTCGTCACCACGCGTGATGGTCGTGTTATTGCTTTGGATGCAGCCAGCGGTTCGCAGTTATGGGAAAGTAAGACCTCAACTATAAGCTCAACACCACCCGTGGTTGCCGCTAATATGATCGTTGTGCGTAATGATGATTATCGTGTCCAAGGGTTTGATCGCCAAAGCGGTGAATTGCAGTGGTCATACATGCGTACCAATGCACTGCTATCACTAAAGACTGATACCCGCATGATTGTGGTGGACAACTTAGTGATTGTGCCGGTGCCAGTAGGACGTATTGTGGCACTTAATTTAGCGGATGGTCGACCGCTATGGGATATTAAAATTAGTTCAGCGATCGGTGCGACCGATTTAGATTCGGTCATTGATGTTGTTGGTTTGCCGGTACGAGTGTCTGATGCGGTATGCGCTAACAGCTATCAAGGGGCGATTTTATGTTATCAAGGCGGTAGTGCTCAAGTGGCCCCTCAACTAAAATGGACTCGTCCTTTTTCTAGTTCGGTTGGTTTAGGCGCCTATCAAAATCGCCTATTTGCCTCTGGTATGCACGGTGAAGTGACTGCCTTAGACGGTGCGAGCGGCGAGATTATTTGGCAGGATAATGAATTGCGGAATCGCGGTTTAACTAATCCGGTTTATTTTAACAATAAAGTTTTTGTTGGTGATTACCAGGGCTATGTGCACTTCTACGA
Organism: Oligella sp. HMSC09E12; assembly: GCF_001808505.1. Classification (NCBI taxonomy): domain Bacteria; kingdom Pseudomonadati; phylum Pseudomonadota; class Betaproteobacteria; order Burkholderiales; family Alcaligenaceae; genus Oligella; species Oligella sp. HMSC09E12. The sequence continues at coordinate 97,938 of NZ_KV793514.1, read as the reverse complement.
GCCTAATACAGGTCAGTTACAGGGCCGTATTTCGGTAGGCGATAGTCGCGCTATTCAATCACCGTTGACTGCCACTCCCTATGGTGTGCTTGTACAAACGGGTGGTGGTCGTTTAGTTATGCTAGGTGCGCAGTGAGGTCAACATTTAAACCTGTAGTGGCTATTGTTGGTCGTCCCAACGTTGGTAAATCCACTTTATTTAATCGTCTGACACGCTCACGCGATGCGATTGTAGCCGACTTCCCCGGTCTGACGCGCGACCGTCACTATGGTGAAGGGCGGATAGGTGATTCACCGTATTTGGTGATTGACACGGGCGGCTTTGAGCCTGAAACGAAAAGCGGTATTCTGGTCGAAATGGCCAGACAAACCGAGCAAGCCATCATCGAGTCTGATGTGGTTATCTTTTTAGTAGATGCTCGTGCTGGTATTAACAGTCATGACCATGATATTGCAGTTAAAATTCGCCGTATTGGTAGACCGGTGATTCTTGCTGTGAATAAGGCTGAGGGTATGCAAGCGGGGCAGGCTGCAGCGGAATTCTATGAGTTAGGTTTAGGTGAGCCCTATCAAATTTCCTCGGCCCATGGTGATGGTGTTAAGCAGCTGATTGATTTGGCACTCGACAAGGCACATGAAACTTATGCTAAGCACGAGGATTTAATTAGTCTTGATGCGGAAGAGTCCTCTCTGGATGAGCTGTACGATCCGGAGGCAGAGCTTAGCGAAGAGGCCATTGCTGCCTTAGAACAAGAGGCAGATGCGCTTGACGTTGATGAGCTGCTGCCACATGAGGCTGAGGCAGCCGAATCTGCAACGGCGGCTTTTAACGATCATCGTATTAAATTAGCCATTGTCGGGCGTCCTAATGTCGGTAAATCCACGTTAATTAATACCTTGCTGGGTGAAGAGCGCGTGATTGCCTATGATTTACCCGGTACTACGCGTGATGCCATTGAGATTGAATTTAATCATGGTGATCGTAAATATACCCTCATTGATACAGCTGGTTTGCGCAAGCGAGGACGCATATTTGAGAGCATTGAAAAGTTCTCTGTAATTAAAACATTGCAAGCCATTGAGGCTTCGAATGTGGTCGTTTTAGTGTTGGATGCACAGACTGAAATATCTGAGCAGGATGCGCATATTGCCGGTTTTGTTATGGAAAGCGGTCGCGCCTTGGTCGTCGCAATTAATAAATGGGACGGCTTGGACGACTATAACAAAGAGTGGATTGAGCGTGAGTTTAATCGTAAATTACGCTTTTTAAGCTTTGCCAAGATGCATAAAATCTCTGCCCTTAAGGGACGCGGTATCGGTGCTTTATTGCGTTCAGTAAATGAAGCCCATGCAGCTGCTTTTCTTAAGCTTTCTACGCCTAAATTAACCCGCATCTTGCGTGAGGCGGTTGAGCAACAAGCGCCACCCCGCAAGGGGATTTTCCGCCCTAAATTGCGTTATGCCCATCAGGGTGGTCAAAATCCGCCATTGATTGTGATTCATGGTAATCAGTTGGAAGCGGTGCCAGATTCCTATCGTCGTTATTTGGAAACGCGTTTTCGTAAGGCGTTTAAATTGGACGGCACACCGTTGAGGATTCATTTCAAATCCTCCCGTAATCCCTATATTTAAATTATAAAATAGCCTGTGACCTCAAGGGTTTAGTAGGCTATTTTAGTTAAATTCTATCCTGTTTATAAAGTCACGATTGAGTTAAGCATGAGTAAGTTTTGGAGCCCCTTTGTTGAGTCATTACAGCCCTATGTGCCAGGCGAGCAGCCTAAAGAGGGAGAGTTTATTAAGTTAAATAGTAATGAATCGCCGTTTCCTGCAGCGCCGGCGGTGGTGGCTGCGATTAAAGCAGCTGCGGACGGTGCATTACAGCTATATCCACCGGCTGAGTCGGAAGAACTGCGCCAGGTAGTAGCCGATTACTACGGGATTGAAGCAGCGCAGGTATTTGTTGGAAATGGCTCCGATGAGGCTTTAGGACATGCCTTTAACGCGTTATTTTGTCATCCAGGTAAAAAACTGGTATTTCCGGATCTCTCCTATAGTTTCTACCCAGTATATGCTGGTTTATATGAGATTGATTTTGCGACGATGCCTGTGACTGAGGATTATCGTATCAATATTGATGATTACTGTGCCTTAGATCCAGCAGAGGTTTCCAGTATTATTTTTCCAAATCCTAATGCACCGACCAGTGTGGCGCTGGGGCTAGATGAGATTGAGCGTCTCCTAAAAGCGCAGCCCAATATCCTGGTAGCAGTGGATGAGGCCTATGTTGACTTTGGCGCCGAGACGGCGATCCGTTTGATTAAGGATTATGCCAATTTGATTGTTTTTCAAACCTTATCAAAATCACGTTCCTTAGCGGGTTTGAGAGTGGGTTTTGCTTTTGCCCAGGTGGATTTGATTCAAGCCTTAACCCGTGTCAAAAATAGCTTTAATTCCTATCCTATCGATCGTTTAGCACAAGCTGGGGCGATTGCTGCATTTCAAGCGGATGATTATTTTCAAGAAACTCGTCAAAAAATCATCCGGTGGCGTGATGAACTCAGTGCGGATTTAAAGGCCTTAGGTTTTGAGGTGCTGCCCTCATCGGCAAATTTCCTCTTTGTAACCCATCCTGCACATGATGCAGAGGCATTGGCGCTCGCTTTACGGGAAAGAAAAATTTTAGTGCGTCACTTTAAAACAGAGCGTTGCGCCCCATATCTGAGAATTACAATCGGTCTTAAGGAAGCGTGTGATGCTTTAGTTAAGGCCTTAAATGATTATTTTAGTGCTACCGACACTAAATAAGCCTTTAAAAAGTGTTAAAGTAATAGCTTCCATTACATAATTACAATTTTAATCATATAAATACTAACGGAGTCTCAAGCATGAGCAATAAAGGACAATCATTACAAGATCCTTTCCTAAACACACTACGTAAAGAGCATATCCCCGTATCAATTTATTTAGTTAATGGTATTAAGCTACAAGGTCAAATCGAGTCTTTTGACCAGTATGTGGTGTTATTAAAAAATACCGTAACACAAATGGTCTATAAGCACGCTATTTCAACAGTGGTTCCTGCCCGTGCCGTTAATTTACAGGGCGAAGGGGAGCCGGAGGCTGAAGCTTAAGCCACGCCTAACATATACAGAGAGCACTTGGTATGACGACGATTACCAAGTTTTTTTAGCCGTAATAAGCCCGCTTTTTACGCGGGCTTTTATTGTTAATAGCCCGGTATATTAGTTTATTTCTATTACTTACTACCTTGAGGGAGACTCCCATACACGCACCTACAATGCAAGCATTTATTGTTGACGTTAATCTTTATGGCGATCTTGATTTCCAAGCCCATCACGAGGAGTTAATCATGTTGGCCAAAGGTGCAGGAGCAACGATTGTCGGCACCCTAGTGGCTAATCGAGAGCGTCCGGATCCTGCCTTTTTTATTGGTAAGGGCAAGGTTGAGGAAGCGGTGGCATTGGCAAAGGCGGCTAGTGCAGAGATCGTTATTTTTGGTCAACCCTTATCACCAGCACAACAACGCAACCTGCAAGAGGAGTTTAATTGCCGTGTGGTCGACCGAGTGGCACTGATTTTGGATATTTTTGCCCTTAGAGCGCAAAGCCATGAGGGTAAGATTCAGGTAGAGCTTGCGCAATTACAGTACATGCGTACCAGATTAAGTATGATTTGGTCCAAGTTCGAACAGCAGCAGGGCGGTATTGGCACCCGTGGTCCCGGTGAGACTCAGCTAGAATTGGACCGACGTATTATTGGTGGACGCATTAAGGCCTTGGGCGAACGTCTTAAAAAGGTGCGTAAGCAGCGTGAGAATCAACGTCGTCAACGTATGCGTAGTGGTACCTTTATGGTGTCTTTGGTGGGCTATACCAATACCGGTAAGTCCACATTATTTAATGCCATGACGCGGGCTGATGCGTATGCCGCCGATCAGCTCTTTGCTACGCTGGATACCACCACCCGGCGTGTTTGGATAGAAGGGGCGGGGCAGATAACTTTATCAGACACGGTGGGTTTTATTCGTGAATTGCCGACGACCTTAATTGAGGCCTTTAAGGCCACGCTTGAGGAGAGTTTATATGCCGATGTATTACTGCATGTGATTGATAGTAGTAGCCCTCAAAAAGAGGAGCAGATTTTTGAAGTAAATAAAGTTCTACAAGAGATTGGTGCGCAACACATCCCCACCATTCTTGTTTACAATAAGACTGATTTGACTGAGCAGGAGCCTAGACTGGAATTGGATGAGTCCGGCCGTGTTAGTCGTGTCTTTTTAAGCGCCGCCGAGCGCAGTGGTTTAGAGTTTCTTAGAGAGGCTATCGTTCTAACTAAACAGCAATTAGAGAAAACTATTGATGCTAAGTAAGATTTTTAATTTAAATGATCCGGGTTGGGGCAAAAAGCCTCAAAGCGATGAGGGTTCACGTGAGCCTAAGCGACCACAAGAGGGACCTAATAGTCCACCCGATTTAGACCAGGTTTGGTCTGATGTAGAACAAAAGTTTAAATCACTCTTTGGCGGTGGTAATCGCGGCGGTTCCCCCCAGGGTCCACGACCGGCAGGCGGCCGTTCTGGCAAACCCTTATCACCGAATTTCTTCCGTAAAGGCATTGTATTTGCTTTAATTGTCGGTCTGTTATTGTGGTTGGCTAGTGGCTTTTTTATTATTCGTGAGGGTCAAGTTGGCGTTATAACCCAGTTCGGTGAGTATAAACGTACGGTGATGCCTGGTTTTCAATGGCATATCCCACAACCAATCGAAAGTGTGGAGCATGTTGATATTGCTAATGTCCGTGCCTTTTCTATTGGTTACCGTGAAAACTCTCGCAACAAGGTTTTACCTGAAGCCTTGATGCTGACCGAGGATGAAAATATCGTCGATGTGCAATTTGATGTACAGTACCGCATCAAGGCGGGTGTGGCCGATGTGGAAAATGGGGATGTTAATACCCGCGCCTTAAGTCCTGCGGCGAGTTACTTATTTGCCACCGCTGACCCTGACGAGTCGGTACGCCAAGCGGCTGAAACCGCTATGCGCGAGGTGGTGGGTAAGGAATCAATGAATAATATTCTTTACGAAAGTCGTACTCAAGCGGCGCAAGATGTGATGCGTTTAATGCAGGTGATTTTAGACCGGTACAATACGGGGATTGAGGTGATCACCGTGGCGATTCAAAACGTACAGCCGCCGGAGCAAGTGCAGGCCGCTTTTGAAGATGCGATTAAGGCAGGTCAGGATAACGAGCGCCAGAAAAACGAGGGTCAGGCCTATGCTAGTCGCGTCATCCCAGAGGCTCACGGTCGTGCTTCTCGCTTATTACAAAGTGCTGAGGGTTATCGTGCCAAGGTGGTGGGTGAGGCCATCGGTGAAGCCGAGCGCTTTAAGCAAATCGCGTCTGAGTATGCGGCAGCACCTGAGGTGACACGCGAACGTATGTATATCAGCACCATGGGCGAAATCTATTCTAATGCCTCTAAGGTGATGCTTGATACGGCTGAACAGCAAAATAATCCTCTGATGTTTATGCCTTTGGACAGCATTTTAAATCGCAAACCTGCTGCTACCACTCGTACTGTGCCAGCGCCGCAGCAAGCGTCTGCGAGTGATGCCTCGTCCTTTGAGCATGGCAGTGCCAATGAATCGCACAGCACCGCTAGCAGTGCCTCTACTGAGGCCGAGTATCGTAGCCGTAATTTAAGTCGTGATCGCGAAGCGTCGGCGCGCCGTTAATTAAGAGGAAGTTAGTTATGAAAAGACCTGTTTTTTGGGCAATATTACTAGGGCTTGCATTTATCATCATTTCCTCTAGTGTGTTTACGGTCAATGAGCGTAATTTCGCCTTGGTGTTTAAACTAGGTGAATGGCAGCGCACGGAGACAGAGCCGGGCCTAAAATTCAAAATGCCGGCCCCATTTGCCAATGTGGTATTCTTGGATAAGCGTATTCAGTCAATTGAATCCAGAGATGCTGAGCGCATTCAAACGTCTGAGAAAAAGAACTTAATTATTGACTCCTACGTTAAGTGGCGTATTTCTGATCCTCGTCTTTACTACATTTCTTTTGGTAACTCTACCCAAGCTGCGCAGGATCGTTTGGCCGCACAAATCCGTGATGCGCTTAACGCAGCGGTTAACGTACGAACTGTGAGAGCGGTGATTTCCTTTGATCGTGATGTGGTGATGCAGGAAATTTTGGCAAATATTTCTACTCGTGCGGCTCCGCTAGGTATCGAGGTGGTTGATGTGCGCTTAAAACGGATTGAGTTCTCAGCCGAGGTTTCTGATTCAGTCTATTCTCGTATGCAGGCTGAGCGTAAGCAGGAGGCGAATAGTCTTCGCGCCAGCGGGGCAGCAGAAAGTGAGCGTATTCGTGCGGAGGCGGATCGTCAAGTAGCCGAAATTATTGCTCAAGCGCAAGCCGAAGCCGAAGCGGTACGTGGTGCTGGCGATGCCGCAGCAACCAAAATTTATGCCGAAGCGTATTCGCAGCAGCCTGAGTTTTTTAGCTTTTTTAATAGCTTAAATGCTTATCGTTCATCTTTTGCTAATAAAGAAGATACGATCGTGGTCTCGCCGGATTCCAGCTTCTTTAAATACTTCGGTAATCCAGTTGGCGAGTAGATGGAGTAATGATGCGAGCTAGTAACTGGTTATTACCGGAATTTATTTCAGATATTCTACCGGCAGAGGCGCGTAGACTTGAGGAATTGCGTCGTCAGCTACTTGATCTGTATCGATGCAGTGGCTTTGAATTGGTGGCACCACCTTTAGTGGAGTTTACCGAGTCCCTTTTTGCTGGACAACGCAATGACTTACCACTTAAAACCGCTATACTAGTAGATCAATTGAGTGGTCGCACCATTGGTATTCGTCCCGATATTACCCCACAGGTGACGCGTATTGACGCACATTTACTTAATCGTCAGGGTGTAACGCGTCTCTGTTATTGTGGTGTGGCTTTTCATACTAAGCCCAACGATCTGATCGGGGACCGAGAATTGGTACAAATCGGTGCCGAGATATTTGGCTACGCAGGTATAGAAGCGGACTTACAGATTATCGGTTTGGCGTATCAAACCTTAAAAGTGGCCGGTATTCATAATGCGACCTTGGATTTAAATCATCCTGGCATTATGCGAGCGCTGGTAGCCTCCCATCCCGCTTTAGAGTCTGAGGCTGATAAGTTGAACGCCTTTGTGCGTGAAAAAGCCATTACTAGTTTGCGGGTCTTTTTAAATCAGTTAGACGAGGTGCCTGAGGACATTAAAAAGGCACTCTTGGCATTACCCAATCTTTATGGTGGTAAAGAGGTACTCGAGCAAGCGCGTCAATGCTTGCCTAAGTTAGCCGAGATTGATAGCGCACTCAATGATCTAGAGCAGGTTGCACAGCGTTATCCAACGCTCAGCATCGATTTAGCCGATATTAGTGGCTATGATTATCACACGGGTATTAGCTTTGCTTTATATGCCGAGGGTTGGCATAATGCCTTAGTGCGTGGTGGTCGTTATGATAAGGTGGCTACGGCATTCGGCAGAGAACGTCCTGCGACCGGTTTTAGTTTAAATTTGCGTAGTTTGGTCCAAGGATTAGCCAGCGCTGAGCCTGCTGAAGCGATTAAAACGCTTTGGACTGACGATGCGGCTCAGCTCGCCATCATCCAGCAGCTGCGCCAAGCGGGGCAGATTGTGGTACAGCTTTTTCCTAACACTGAGCAAACCATTGAGGAGTATGTCTTTACGCAAGAATTGGTCTTAGATAATGATCAATGGCAGTTAAAAAGCATTAATAATTAAATTACTGCCGAATATGCAATTTTTGCGATAGACTAGCATAGTTGCGGTTTTTTTTTTATCTAAAATATGAGCAAGAACGTTGTAGTGATAGGTACCCAATGGGGTGACGAAGGCAAGGGTAAGATTGTTGACTGGTTAGCAGAATCGGTGCATGGTGTGGTGCGCTTCCAAGGGGGTCATAATGCCGGTCATACCTTATGGATTAACGGCGTTAAGACGGTATTACGTTTGATTCCATCAGGTATTATGCATCCGCATACGGTCTGTTATATCGGTAATGGCGTGGTTTTATCTCCCGAGGCATTATTTTCGGAGATTAAGGAGCTTGAGAGTGCCGGTATTGATGTGCGCTCTCGCTTAAAGATTTCTGAAGCTTGCCCCTTGATCTTGCCTTATCATGTTGCCGTGGATAAGGCGCGTGAGGCTCAAAGCGGTGCCGATAAAATTGGCACCACGGGTCGCGGTATTGGTCCGGCCTATGAGGATAAAGTTGCGCGTCGTGCTTTGCGTGTGCAAGACTTGTTTATGCCAGAGGTATTCGAGAAGAAATTACGGGCGGCGGTGGATTATCATAATTCCATTTTAGAGCATCAATTACAGGTTGAGCCTATCTCATTTGCCGAGGTTAAGGCACTCTGTGAGGAGCTGGCTGAGGTGCTTGAGCCAATGGTGGCAGACGTATCGTATCTACTTTATGAGGCTAAAAAGGCGGGTAAGCGCTTATTATTCGAGGGTGCGCAGGGAGCTTTACTAGATATTGATCATGGTACTTATCCTTTTGTAACCAGTAGTAATTGCATTGCTGGTCAAGCCTCGGCAGGGGCTGGTGTGGGTCCGCAAGAGTTGCACTACGTGTTAGGTATTACGAAAGCGTATTGTACTCGCGTGGGTTCGGGGCCTTTCCCTTCGGAGTTGTTTTGTGATATCGGTAGGCATTTAGCCAAACAGGGTAATGAGTTTGGTGCGGTGACTGGCCGACCTCGTCGCTGTGGTTGGTTTGATGCCGCCGCGCTTAAGCGTTCAGTGATTATTAATGGCATTAATGGTCTCTGTGTTACCAAGCTTGATGTGCTGGATGGCTTAGAGGAAGTCGGTCTTTGCGTTGGTTATGAAATCGACGGCAAGCGTTTAGATGTGTTGCCTTATGGTGCTCACAAGGTAGCCGAGGCACAGCCCATTATCGAAATGATGCCAGGCTGGTCTGAAAGTACTGCGGGTATTAAGCGCTATGAAGATTTGCCTGAAAATGCACGTAAACTGGTAGCACGCATTGGTGAGTTATGTGATGTACCGGTAGCGATGATCTCTACTGGTCCTGAACGTTCAGAAACGATTATGTTAGATAATCCTTTCGGTTTATAATTAGCGTTTTTTACGGATATTCTTAAGGAGAGAAGAGGGGTCACGTATGGGCATGCCACCAAGCACGGATAGAGACCTTTGGGTTAGTTGGAGTGATTATCACCGATTAATTGAACAACTAGCGCTCAAGGTGTATGAGTCAAAGTATCGCTTCGATGCCATTATTTGTTTAGCTCGCGGCGGTGTTAGGGTAGGTGATGTGTTATCCCGTATTTTTGATGTGCCCCTGGGTATTCTGGCGACAAGTAGTTATCGTGAGGCCGCGGGCACAGTGCAAGGTCATTTAGATATTGCTCAGTTTATTACTATCACACGTGGTAGTTTAGAGGGGCGTATTCTGTTGGTCGATGATATGGTGGATACGGGCTTTACTTTTCAAAAGGTCTATGAGCATTTGCTAAAGGAATTTCCGAGTATTGAGGAGATGCGTTCAGCCGTCCTATGGCTCAAGGGTCACGCTACTGTACAGCCAGATTATTACTGTGAGTATTTACCTACCAACCCTTGGATACACCAGCCGTTTGAGGATTATGATAGTTTACGCCCACATCAGTTAGAATCTTGGATCCGCAAGGGTACAAGTTCCGCAGATAGCTAGTTATGTCGCTTAATCGCTCAAAACCCCTTTATTTTCTGCTTTTTAGGCGGATAAGTACTAGATTTACTTGCTTTTTCTATGGTTTTAAGCTATAGTAGAGGGCTATTATTTTAGTTTCATTTATTAAACCTTTTTAGTTGATTGTCTATGCCACAAGTACGTATTAAAGATAATGAGCCGTTTGAAGTTGCTTTACGCCGCTTTAAGCGCACAATTGAGAAAACTGGTCTTTTAACTGAGTTGCGCGCTCGCGAATTCTACGAAAAGCCTACCGCTGAGCGTAAGCGTAAAAAAGCTGCTGCCGTTAAGCGTCACTACAAGCGCATCCGCAGCCAGCAATTGCCTCCACGTATGTACTAATTGATGTACTAAACGAGTAATTATCGTTATATTATTCTGAGTTGATTCCTGAAGACTTTATACAGGAGCTACTTGCACGAGTTGATATTGTTGATGTTGTCGGCAAGTATGTTCAACTAAAAAAAGGCGGCCAAAATCTCCAAGGACTTTGCCCCTTTCATCAAGAAAAAACACCTTCATTTACCGTGAGCCCTACGAAGCAGTTTTATCACTGCTTTGGTTGTGGTGCTCACGGTACTGCTATTCGTTTTGTCATGGATCATGTGGGCCTGAGTTTCCCCGATGCCGTACGGCATTTGGCGGACTCGGTCGGTATGGTGGTGCCTCAACCGAATTATAGCCCTGAGGCGCGAGCTCGTTTTAAAGCACGTAAAACACGCTATGACCTATTGCATGAGGCCTTAGATAAGGCACAAAACTTTTATCATCATCAATTAAGTCAATATCGTCCTGCGCAGGATTATCTGATGCAGCGCGGCTTAACGCCTGAAGTTGCTCAGCGCTTTGGATTAGGCTGGAGCGGCAGCGAGCGTCAGAATCTGCGACATGTTTTTGAAGACTATGCTGATGAGCTCTTAATTGACGCAGGTATTGTTATTCAAAACGAGCAAGGCTTGCGTTATGATCGCTTTCGTGAGCGCATTACCTTTCCAATCTACAATCAACGGGGTCGTATCATCGGTTTCGGAGGTCGTGTCATTGGCAAAGGGCAACCTAAATACCTTAACTCGCCTGAGACTGAGCTATTCCATAAGGGTAGCGAGCTCTACGGTTTATGGGAAAACCGACAAGGTATTCGTAAAGCTGCCACCGTGCTAGTGGTGGAGGGCTATATGGATGTGGTGTCCTTGGCTCGCTATGGTATTGACTATGCGGTGGCCACGCTTGGCACCGCAACCACGGCCGATCATATTAATAAATTAGTCAAAGCAACGAATCGCATTGTTTTTTGCTTTGACGGCGATGCTGCCGGGCAACGAGCGGCATGGCGTGCCTTAACGACTTCTTTGCCTTTATTGCGCGATGATATTGCTTTACGCTTTTTGTTTTTACCGAAAGAGCATGATCCCGACTCCTTTGTGCAAGCCTATGGCTTAAAGAAGTTTGAAGAAAAGGTGAGTGAGGCTCAGCCTTTGTCAGCCTTTCTTTTAGAGACACTGGCAGCGGATTACAATTTAAATGAGGCGGAGGGTAGGGCGGCTTGTCTTAATGCAGCGATTAGCTTAGTCGATCAAATACCGACCTCAACGATTCGCACCCAAATTGAAAAAGAATTGGCACGCTTAGTACGTTTTACTGTCGATGAGTTTAGCGTGGTCTTACAGCGTCATCAAGCGGGTAAAAATAGTACAACTAGTGTGCACTCAATGGCATCATCTAGCGCTAGTGAGCCGCTGCCCGAGCGTGTTGCGCCGACTGCGCCGTTGTCGGACCATGCTACTCAAACAAGGAAGACTAGCAGCTATCGTGCCACCCCCACTTACCAACGTGCTCGACCCAAAGCTGATGCTATCCGTCAGCCGATGCCTTTAGCGCGCCAGCTATTGAGCCTATTAGCGAATCATCCGAGCCTTTTGGATAAGATTGGGGAGCGACAGCTTGAAATTCTGCGTCAACATCCCCATATGGAAGTTGTCGTTGAGTTTATCAGCTTTGCTTTTCGTAGTGGGGCACGTCATATTGGTTCTCTGATACAGCAAGCAGAACATGGAAGCCCGCTTCATCAGCTCCTACTCTCATTAGGCAAAGATAGCTCAAGCATTGAGGCACTCCCAAATCCTGATGCGGAGTGGAACGATGCACTTAAAAAGCTTGAACTGGATATTTTACAAGCTGAGATAAATACATTAATAAGCTCAGGGATGGAAACAGAAAGTGAACGGCGGCGTTATATGGCGGTGCTAGCGCGTTTTAATTTTCTAAAGTCTTAAGCAGTTCATGCTACAATATTTAGTTATTTTACCGCCGAAACTTATGTTGACAGGGTACTTATTAAATGGTTAATAAAACTAGCACTACAAAAAAAGTGGCTGCCAAAAAAGCAGCATCAAAAGCATCCGAGTCTATTGATGAGACTATCAAAACTACGACAGCGTCAACTGAGGATGTAAGCGGCGCCGTTGCAAAAAAAGCGGCAAAAAAAACTACCGCTAAAAAAGCAGCAGCTAAAAAAGCAACGGCCAAAAAAGCCACTGCAAAGAAAGCGGCAGCAAAAAAGGTTGCCGCCAAAAAAGCGGTTGCTAAGAAAGCACCAGCAAAAAAAGCGGCTGCTAAAACCGTCCCTGAAATTAAAGCGGCTCCAGCTACCAGTGATGATTTCGATGATGATTTCGATGGTGAATTATCGGATGATTTCGATGCCGATGGTGATTACGATGAGTATGATGATGCCGATGAAATCGTTGACGTAGATGAGGACTTAGACGAGGTTGCGGCGACATCTACTAAGAGCCGTGCTGCCAAGGCAGGACGTAAGAGTCGTTCCGGCCGTGGCGCTGGCGGCAGTTCACGTAATGCCTCTCCTGAAATGTTGGAGGAGCGTCGTAGCCGCCTTAGACAGTTGATTAAGCTTGGTAAGGATCGGGGTTACCTGACCTTTAGTGATATTAATGACACCATGTCAGACGATCTGGTAGATACCGATGCGATGGATAGCATTATCGGCACCTTCGACGAGATGGGGATTAAGGTCTACGACCAAGCGCCTAGTGCTGAGGATTTATTACTGAGCGATGCCAATCCTATCAGCGATGATGACGATGTTGAGGATGAGGCTGAGGTTGCATTAACCACGGTAGATTCAGATTTCGGTCGTACCACAGATCCGGTGCGCATGTACATGCGTGAAATGGGTCAAATTAATCTCTTAGATCGTGAGGGCGAGATTGAAATCGCTAAGCGTATCGAAGACGGTTTAAAACACATGGTGATGGCCATTGCAACCTTCCCTGCAACCATTGAAGAAATTCTCAATAGCATCACCAAGGTACGTGAGGGTGAAGCTGCCATTGATGACTTTGTTGATGGCTTAATTAATGAAGAGGGTGAGGATTACGCAGGTTCTGGTGTCACCGCTGAGGGTGAAGAGGCGCAAACCGGTGCGATGAGCTCTAAGCAAATCGAAAATCTTGAGCTTCAAACCTTAGAAAAGTTCGATATTATTGAGCAATGCTATAAAAAAATGCAGGCCGAGGTTGATGCCGGCAATATTCGCTCCAAAGTATATTTGGAGGAGCAGGCTAAAATGCTTGATGAGTTGGTCGGTATACGCTTTACCGCAAAAATGACGGAGTCCTTATGTGACTTGCTACGTCATAAAATGGAGAGTGTGCGGGCCTTAGAGCGTTCGATTTTAGCTACGGTAGTGGACCGTGTGAAGATGCCACGTTCTGATTTTATCTCTACTTTCCATGGTAATGAGACGAATCTTGATTGGGTCCATCAGGTACTTGCTAAAAAGCCACCCTATGCAGAGGTTTTAGAACGTGCCATTCCTGATATTCAAGATGATCAGAAAAAGATTCTCGAGATCGAAGACGAGATGATGATGTCAGTGCAAGAGCTAAAAGAGATCAATCGTCGTATGGTTAATGGTGAGAATAAAGCCAAAAAGGCCAAGAGCGAGATGATTCAGGCAAACTTGCGTCTGGTGATTTCGATCGCTAAAAAGTACACGAACCGTGGCTTGCAATTCCTGGATCTGATCCAAGAGGGTAATATCGGTTTGATGAAAGCGGTTGATAAGTTTGAGTATCGTCGCGGTTATAAGTTCTCAACCTATGCTACTTGGTGGATTCGTCAAGCGATCACTCGTTCCATTGCGGATCAGGCGCGGACAATTCGGATTCCGGTGCATATGATTGAGACAATCAATAAGATGAACCGTATTACACGTCAAATTCTCCAAGAAACTGGTGCGGAACCTGATCCAGCAACAATTGCCCAGAAAATGGATATTACCGAGGATAGAGTTCGCAAGATTCTTAAAATTGCCAAAGAACCTATTTCTATGGAAACACCAATAGGTGATGACGATGATTCACATTTAGGTGATTTTATTGAAGACACAACCACCATGTCGCCGGAGGAGGCCTCTACTTATAAATCCATGCAGGAGGTATTTGATGAGGTACTGAACTCCTTAACTGAACGCGAGGGTAAGGTACTCCGTATGCGCTTTGGTATTGGTCTAAGCTCTGATCAAACACTAGAAGAGGTGGGTAAGCAGTTTGATGTAACACGTGAACGTATTCGTCAGATTGAGGCAAAGGCCTTGCGTAAATTGCGCCATCCAAGTCGTGCAGATAAGTTAAAAAGCTTCCTAGATAGCGACAACTCTAACTAGTGATTTTTTGTTATTCATCTGATCTTAAAGCCGAGAGTGAGCCCCCTCATGACTCGGCTTTTTTACTGTATCTATGTATTACCGAGCACAACATGCATAATGAAAATGATATTGTGATGTCAATCAAGGGCATCAGTAAATCCTACGATAATGGCTTTACCGCATTAAAAGAAGTGAATTTAGATATCCATCGGGGCGAAATTCTAGCCCTTTTAGGTCCGAACGGTGCAGGTAAAACCACGCTTATCGGTATTATCACTGGCTTGGTCAAGGCGAGTTCGGGTGAGGTGGTAATGAATGGATTAAATACCATGCAACATCAGCGCCAATTACGTCAAAAAATTGGTTTGGTGCCTCAAGAACTGCTGACAGAGTCTTTTGAAACCGTGTTAAACACGGTGCGTTTTAGTCGAGGTTTATTTGGCTTAGCACCTAATCCCGCATTTGAGGAACAGTTGCTGAAGGATTTATCGTTGTGGGACAAGCGTCACAATAAAATTCTCAGCCTCTCGGGTGGTATGAAGCGGCGCGTGTTAATTGCTAAGGCTTTAATTCATGAGCCGGAGGTTTTATTTTTGGATGAACCAACGGCTGGCGTCGATGTGGAGTTACGCCATGACTTATGGCGTATGATACGTCGCCTTTCCCAAGACGAGTCATTAACTGTGATTTTGACCACGCATTATATTGAAGAGGCCGAGGATATGGCGGACCGAATTGCGGTGATTAATGCGGGTGAAATTATGCTGGTCGAAGAAAAGGAGAGGCTGATGCAACAATTTGGGAAAAAAACACTGCGCATCAAGCTAAAAGAGCCACTTACCGAGTTGCCCAAAGCGTTGCAGGAGGCTGCCTTGGAGTTGGTGGATAATGGACAAAGCCTGCTGTATACCTATCATCAAGATGGTGACGTGGCTAATCAGGACGGTGCTAGTTTATCAGAGCTACTCAGCTTATTATCGGCCAATAATATAGAAATTCTGGATTTGATCTCGCAGAAAAGCAGTTTAGAAGAGATTTTTGTTTCTTTGCTGGAGAATCAAGATGGCGCAGCGAAAGCGCTTAAGGAGTAGGGATGAATTTTTTTGCAATTAAAGCGATTTATCGTTTTGAAATGGCGCGTGCTTTACGTACTTTTTGGCAAAGTATTTTTTCACCGGTGATAACGACTTCATTATACTTTATCGTTTTTGGTGCAGCGATGGGCTCTAGAATCGGTGATATCTCAGATGTCAGCTATGGCGCTTTTATTGTACCGGGCTTATTAATGATGTCTTTGCTAGGCCAAAGTGTCAGCAATGCCTCTTTTGGGATTTATATGCCGCGTTGGAATGGGGCGATTTATGAGGTATTATCAGCACCGATTAATGCAATGGAAATTATGCTCGGCTATGTCGGCGCTGCAGCCACAAAAAGTATTATTTTGGCTATTTTGATTTTAGTCACTGCTCGTCTTTTTGTGGATTATAGTATTCAGCACCCAGTCTGGATGGTGATCTTTTTACTACTGACAGTGATTAGCTTTAGTATGTTCGGATTTATCATCGGTCTCTGGGCGGATAGTTTTGAGAAGCTACAAGTCATTCCTTTAATGGTATTGACACCCTTAACTTTCTTAGGCGGTGCCTTTTATTCAATAGACATGCTCCCCGGTATTTGGAAAACGATTGCCTTATTCAATCCGGTGGTTTATTTAATTAGTGGTTTCCGTTGGAGCTTCTATGGGGTATCTGATGTTAATCATATCTTGAGTTTTGGGATTATTCTCGCTGTATTATGTGCGTGTAGCGTATTAATCGCTATTATTTTCAAAACCGGGTATAGACTAAGACCGTAGTCATGGTAGGCGGTGGTAAATGAGTTTATAGTAATGAGCGATACTGGATTTTTCTGATATCGCTTTTCTGTTAAAAATACTTTTTTTGTGGTTGTCTCATGAAAAAAATAGGGGTGATTTTTTTACAATTGATCGTTTTTTTCTTGGCTGTGCTGATACATATGTTTTTTGGCTTAGGTATGAAGCATACTTTCCTGTTTATCCGGAGTGGTTTATTCATTTGTTGCTCAGAATTTGCCATATAACTCAAAAATATTGCGGTCAAGAGACGCTTTACGACTTGTATTTCTTGAGCGGTTCCATTATTAATGTCAGCGTACTTGCGCTAAGTATCTATTTGATTTATCGTTTTTTAAAATCAAAGCAAAAAGCCGATAGCAGTACTTAGTCTGTCTATCGGCTTTGCGTTTTAGTCAAAATGACAAGCTACTTATTATCTTCGACTTTACGTAGATGTGGGAAGAAGAGTACATCACGGATGCTGGCGCTATCGCTTAAGAGCATAATTAAGCGGTCAATCCCGATACCACAGCCACCGGTGGGTGCCATACCATATTCTAAGGCACGAATATAGTCAGCATCGTAGAACATGGCTTCTTCATCACCCGCATCTTTTGCTTCAACCTGTGCTAGGAAGCGTTGTGCTTGATCCTCAGGGTCGTTTAACTCCGAGAAACCATTAGCAATTTCACGTCCTGTAATAAAGAGCTCAAAACGCTCAGTAATGTCAGGATTATCATCCGAAGCACGTGATAGTGGGGATACCTCAGCCGGGTAGTCAATGATAAAGGTAGGGTGCCATAGTTTACTCTCTGCCGTTTCTTCAAAAAGCGCCAACTGTAAAGCACCTAAGCCAGCACGACTTAATACCGGGCCATCCACTTCTGCGCCTAAGAACTTTCTTAATTCATTGCGTACAAAGTCGACGTCTTGTAATTGGGCTTCAGTGTATTCTGGCGCATGCTTTAAAATAGCTTGGATAATAGTTAGCCGCTCAAATGGCTTGGATAAATCCAGTGCTTGACCTTGATAGCTTAGTTCTTGCGTGCCTAGGGTGCGTTGCGCAACCTCGCGAATCACAAATTCGGTAAAATCCATCACCCAGCGATAATCACGGTAAGCAGCATAGAACTCCATCATGGTAAATTCCGGATTATGGCGCGGGCTGACTCCCTCATTACGGAAGTTACGATTAAGTTCAAACACACGTTCAAAGCCACCCACGATCAGACGCTTTAAATAAAGCTCTGGCGCAATGCGTAAGTACATATCCATGTCTAAGGCATTGTGGTGGGTAATAAAGGGTTTAGCCGCAGCGCCCCCAGGAATCGGGTGTAGCATTGGCGTTTCCACTTCCATAAAGTGATGCTCCGCCATGATCTGACGTAGGTTATTGAGCGCTTTACTGCGGGTGCGGAAAGTCTGACGTGTTTGCTCGTTCATAATCAGATCGACATAGCGCTGACGATAACGAATTTCTTGATCGGACAAACCGTGGAATTTATCTGGTAGTGGGCGCAAGGACTTTGAAATCAGACGCAAGCGATTAGCATGAATGGATAATTCACCGCGATTAGTTTTAAACACGCGTCCTTCAACCGCTAAAATATCACCAATATCCATGTGCTTAAAGGCCTCGTAGGCCTCCTCGCCAATGGCTTTTTTATCTAAGTAAATCTGGATGCGACCGCTACTATCTTGGAGGGTTGCAAAGCTCGCTTTACCCATAACGCGCTTTAGCATCATACGGCCGGCAACCTTAGCTGGATTAGCTTGGGGGTCAAGCACTTCTTTTTCTAAATCATCATATTTAGCGTGTAAATCAGCAGCATGGTCTGCGGGTACGAAATCATTAGGGTAGGCTTGTCCCTGCTGACGTAACTCGGCTAACTTTTGACGACGTTCGGCAATTAAACGGTTCTCATCAAGTTGGCCTTCAGCAGTGGCTGTGCTATTTTCTTGTTCTGACATATTTAAATTCCTTGTTTTAAGCTGGCCTCAATAAAGGGGTCTAAATCCCCATCCAGCACCTTTTGTGTATTTGAAACTTCAACTCCAGTGCGCAAGTCCTTGATGCGACTTTGATCCAGTACGTAAGAACGAATCTGATTACCCCAACCCACATCACTTTTAGCATCTTCGACAGCTTGTAGTTCACTTTGACGCTTACGCATTTCATACTCATAAAGCTTAGAGCGCAACATGGACATGGCTTCGGCTTTATTACGATGTTGAGAACGGTCGTTTTGGCACTGCACCACAATACCTGTAGGGTTGTGCGTAATACGCACAGCTGAGTCGGTACGGTTCACGTGCTGACCACCAGCCCCACTGGCACGAAAGGTGTCGATACGTAAGTCGGCAGGGTTAATTTCAACTTCAATTGAGTCGTCAATTTCCGGATAAACATAAATGCTGGCAAAAGATGTATGTCTGCCCTGAGCCGAATCAAAAGGGCTTTTACGTACCAAACGATGAACCCCGGTTTCAGTTCTTAAAAAACCGTAAGCATAGTCACCCTCAATTTTAAGTGTGGCGGATTTAATACCGGCCACGTCACCATCGGACTCTTCGAGTACCTCGGCTTTAAAATCCTTATGCTCACAATAGCGCAAATACTGTCTTAATAGCATCGATGCCCAATCCTGGGCTTCGGTACCGCCGGCACCGGCCTGAATGTCTAAAAAACAGTTTAAGGGATCAGCGGGATTAGAGAACATCCTTCTGAACTCAAAATCTTCAATGATTTTGGCGTAGCCAGCCACGCTTTTCTCAAGGGCAGCAAAGGCTTCCTCATCATTTTCATCAATAATCAAATCAAGTAACTCTCGGCTATCCTGCAAATTGACTTTAAGCTTGTCTAGTACTAACACTACATCATCTAGGCTCTTTTTCTCCTTGCTGATAGCTTGAGCTTTTTCTGGCTCATTCCAAAGTTCGGGATTTTCAAGCTCTAAATTAACCACTTGTAAGCGTTGCCACTTACCCTCGTAGTCAAAGATACCCCCGTAAACCGGCTTCTCGTTCGATTAAATCATCAATTTCAGCAGCCAAACTATTTTGCTTTTCGGCTTCCATGGATTATTCCTTTAAGTGTAAAATATATTATCTCTTCTAAACCCTATATTTTACAGGGTTTAGCAGCTTTTTGGGCAAAGTAGAAACGTTTAAATGCTAAGGACTTGGTGGGTTAGAGATGTTTCTATAAGCGCCACCTACTGTACCTACCATCTCATCAATTGCGCCGCGAGGATTTGGGTGAGCGCAAGCAAGGAGCGTACTTAGCAGTCCTAGCAGTAATGCTTTAGTCAAGGTATTCATATCCATTTGAATCAAGATCGATAGGCACAAAAACTAATCACTGAACCGCTGTGTAAGCTTCTGCATGTTGTATCAGCAATTGTACATTGACTTGCCCATTCCATTCATTGGCTTTCAGCTCATAAACCACACGTGCCATCTCTGGTAGTAGTTCTGTATGATTAAACCAAATGGCGTCATATAGCACCTGATCTTTTTCCAGTCGTAGCTTTAAATGCTTATCTTTGAGGATGCGTTGGGAACGCACGATAAATACATCATTAAAGCAGGGCGGCGGAAAACCGGCACCCCATACTTGTTGATCTAGTAAAGTGGCCACTCGGCTGCTCGCATGTTCAGTAGCAAGCGGACCATCGGTTTCAATCACAGAGGCAAAGCTGCTTTTACCGCTCATCGTGATAATGGCTTCGTGTAAGGCGAGCTTAAAAGCCTCAAAGTCTTCTTGGCGAATACTTAAACCGGCTGCCATGGCATGACCACCAAATTTTAAAATCATCTCAGGATGACGTTTAGAAACCAAATCTAATACATCTCTTAGGTGTATCTCTGGAATAGAGCGTCCAGAGCCACGCAGCTCACCATTATCGGCTGGTGCAAAGGCGATTACCGGGCGCCAAAACTTTTCTTTAAGGCGTGAGGCAACGATGCCGACCACACCCTGATGCCAATCCTCCTTATAAACAGCAATGGAGGCTAAGGGGGTAGCATTTTGCTCCTCTTCTTGGGCTAATGATTCCAAGGCCTGCTCATTCATTTCCTGTTCGATATGGCGACGCTCTTGGTTGATTTTATCGAGTGCCTGAGCTAGTTGCATCGCTTCTGCTTCATCTTCGGTGATTAAGCAACGAATACCAATGCTCATATCGGCTAGACGTCCAGCGGCATTAATTCGAGGACCGATTCTAAAGCCTAAATCACTGGCACTGGCTTGATGATAACTGGTACCAGATACCTCAAACAGGGCTCGTATGCCGGGGCGCATCAGTCCTCTGCGCATGCGTTCAAGACCTTGGCTTACTAGAATACGATTATTTGCATCTAGCTTGACCACGTCAGCCACTGTACCGAGTGCCACTAAATCCGCTAAGCTGTCTAAACGGGGCTGATTAGTTGCATCAAAATGACCACGCTGCTTTAATTCGGCCCGCAACGCCATGAGTAAGTAGTACATCACCCCCACGCCGGCCAGGTTTTTTGATGGAAAATGGCAATCCGCTTGGTTAGGATTAACAATGGCTAAGGCAGCGGGCAATTCATCCCCGGGTAGGTGGTGATCCGTCACAATCACATCAATGCCTTGTGCTTGGGCATAATTCACGCCATCGACACTGGCAATGCCATTGTCCACGGTAATAATCATGTCAGGTAGCTCATCGTAACGTGCCAAAATCAGATCAATGACTTCACGTGATAGACCATAACCCGTCTCAAAGCGATTGGGTACCATGAAGTCGACCGTAGCGCCCATAGCTTTAAGCCCACAGATTGCTACTGCGCAGGCAGTGGCACCGTCACAATCGTAATCAGCGACAATCAAGAGGCGCTTATTTTGTTCAATGGCATCAGCAATCAACTGTGCCGCTTTTTGGTTTTGGCTCAGTTGCTGGGGATGGATTAATTGATTCCAACGGTAGTCGGTTTGGCTTGCGGATTGTACACCGCGCGCTGCATATAAACGGGCGAGTAGGGGGTGTAGGCCGCTCGCCTCAAGTGCTTGACTATGTGCTGTTGAGCTTTGACGCTCTTTGATTATGACTGATGCCACCATGATTTCCAATGATTTGATTGTTTAAAGGTATTGACTGTGCGTTGCCAGAGGCTCAATGGTTGAAGCTTGATTAACTGATCGTAGCCGGCCAATAAAAACCGGCTGCTTTTGGGAACCGCAGTAACGGGTCCTCGATAAATAATTGCCGCGTGGCTATCCGCTTCCTCCTGCCCTGGTTTTAAACTATTAAATGGGTTATCAGCCTTGGCCTTGGCTGCGGCACGGGCGTGATGGTATTGGGCACTTTGGACCGTGTTAATATCCGCTTCAAGTTGCGGCAACAGATCAAGCCATTGGCCCCAATTCTCATTGCGATAGGCTTGCTCTAAGGTAGTAATCACGGCATAGGGAGATAAGGGAGTCGCCTGAATTTGCTTAGGATGTACACCGCCGTATAGCCACGGGCTGTTAATTTCTTTCAGTCCTTGAGCCTTGCGCTGCTGATTGACCTCATGCTCATGCCAAAGCATTTGCACTTCGTTTAGCAATTGGCGTAAGGACTGATTTTTGTCGTCTTTAGGCCAATAGTCGTGTAATTTTTTATACGATAATAGATTTGGTGTGGCAATACTGCCGGCAAAGGATTGGGGCAGGGAAATGACCCAATGATCGGCATGAATTGCAATTAATTTAATTTTTTTCTCAGCAAATAGATATTTGACCGCTTCAAATAATGCTAAGCTTTGCTCTTTAGTTATCTGTAGCTCATGACTTGGGAACAAGCGTGTACTTTGGAAGTCTATGTGTATATTACAGAGGGCTAGCGTGTAAATGCCGTGATAGTCATCAATGCGTTGCGTCTGATAATCCAAACTTGGCAACGCATCCGCATAGCGTTGACCGGCAATGGGGTTAAAATCCTGCTGTTGCACCTGATAGTATTCCGCTGGGGTGCAGCCAATCAGATCACTATCAAGTTGATAGCGAGTCGGCTGATGCTGCTGTAAGCGCTTAATAAAGGCCGAGTCTTGAGGGATTTCTTTGATAAGCGCAGTTGCGATGCGCTTTGGTGGTAGTGCACCGGTAATAATAATTTCCATCATATAATTGTAATAGTTAACGCAGTAGAAAGGTTTAAAGTGTTCAAAACACCATATGAATTATGGATCGGTAGTCGTTATGCCGGTTTAACTCGTTCGCGCGGGCGCGGTAAGCGTCGTGACGGCTTTGTGTCATTTGTGGCCGGTAGTTCCATGGCCGGTATTGCTTTGGGTGTGGCCGCGCTCATCGTCGTGATGTCGGTGATGAATGGCTTCCAAGTGCAAGTCCGAGATCGTATGTTATCAGTTATTCCCCATATACAGGTCTTTCAAGCAGATGTGGATGCGGTGACAGGCTTAGAAAAATGGCAAGAAATTGCTGCTATTGCACAGCAAAACCCCCATGTTATCGGTGCCTCGGCCTTTGTTTCGTCGAGCGGTATGCTGAGCCGAGGCGATACCTTACGTGGGGTAGAAATCCGCGGTATTGATCCGCTCAATGAGCATCAGGTCTCTGATTTGCCTAAGCAAATGATTGCCGGTGAGTTGGCAAGCTTAGAAAAAGGCTCTTTTAATATTGTGCTCGGTCGTTATTTGGCTAATATGTTGGGTGCCTATGTGGGGGATACGGTGCTGTTAATGTCGCCTCAAGGCTCAATTAACCCATCGGGTTTTGCCCCTAGAATGCGCCAATTTACCGTATCCGGCATTTTCTCATCGGATCATTATGAGTACGACTCCTCCATGGCCTTTATCAGCGTGGATGATGCAGCGATTTTATTTAGGGACAAGGGCTTAGCCGGCGCCCGTTTGCGCATTAAGGATATGCTTAAGGCACAAACGGTGGCCGATGAGCTGTTAGTGTCTATGCCGGCTGGTTTGGTTGTCAGAGATTGGACGCAGGATAATCGCACTTGGTTTGCAGCGGTTAAAACTGAGAAGCGTATGATGTTTTTGATTTTAACCTTAATTGTGGCGGTGGCTGCCTTTAATTTACTGTCATCTTTAGTGATGGCGGTTAAAGATAAGCAGTCGGATATTGCGATTTTACGTACTTTGGGTGTGAGTCCTTTTTCTATCGCAAAAATCTTTTTGGTGCAGGGGTCCTTAATCGGTATTATCGGCACCTTCTTGGGGGTCGTGTTGGGTTGTTTGATTGCCTATCATATTGATGTGATTATTCCGGCGATTGAAGGGCTGTTCGGTGTGCAGTTTTTGGATCCGAGCATTTACTTTATTACCCAATTACCGTCCGAGCCGGTACCTCATGATATTTTAGTGGTGGCCGTGGTGTCTTTGGTGCTGTCGTTATTGGCTACACTGTACCCAAGTATTCGAGCTTCACGTTTACAACCGGCGGAGGTGCTACGTCATGATTAATTCCGTAGCTAAGCAAGCCGTGATTATCGCTAAGGATGTGACCAAGGTCTACCATGACGGTAGGGAAGAGTTGCAAATACTTAGTGGTGTTAATATCTCAGTGGCTTTGGGCGAGATGCTAGCCATTGTTGGCGCATCTGGTTCAGGTAAAAGTACCTTATTGCATATTCTTGGCTTATTGGATAAACCAAGCTCTGGTGAGGTATTAATTGACGGCCAAAGTAGTCACAATTTATCGGAGCATGAGCGTAGTATTATCCGCAATCGTAAATTAGGCTTTGTCTATCAATTCCATCATTTATTGCCCGAGTTCTCAGCCTTGGATAATGTCGCCATGCCCTTAATTGTACGCCGGATGCCGCGCTCAGAAGCACGCGAACAGGCGGCTGAGGTGCTTGAAAAAGTGGGCCTAGCAGAGCGCATATTGCATAACCCCGGCCAATTATCTGGTGGTGAAAGGCAGCGTGTGGCCCTAGCACGTGCTTTAGTGACGCAGCCTTTATGTTTGTTGGCAGATGAACCTACTGGTAATCTTGACAGCCGCACAGCGGCCAATATGTTTGATTTGCTAGTGCAGATTCGTCAAGATTTTAATACTGCTTTTATTATTGTGACTCACGATCAGAAATTAGCTGATTTAGCCGTCCGTCAACTCCTGATGGAGCGTGGGGTGCTATCAGCCGCTAGATAAGAGTTATATTAAATTCTGATGCCTATGTTGATCGATAGCCACTGCCATTTAGATGATGCTTTGTTTGACTCTGACCGCGAGGATGTGATTCAATCTGCACAGTCTGCTGGTGTCAAAGCCATTATTATCCCAGCCGTGATGCAGGCAAATTTTGCTGTGGTACGACAAGTGGCGCAGCAATTCGAGGGTGGTTTTTATACCTTGGGTATTCACCCGATGTGTGTGCAGCAAAGTGATGAGGAGGATTTAGACTTTTTGGCAGATGCGGTAAAGGAATCCATGTCAGATCCACGTTTTGTTGGTATCGGTGAGATAGGACTGGATTTTTTTATCAAGAACATTGCTGAGGGTGAGCCGCGTCAAAAGCAAGAATATTTTTATAATGAACAATTAAAGTTAGCTCGACGTTATGATTTCCCCGTGATACTGCATGTGCGCCGTTCACAGGATATCATTTTGAAGTATTTGCGTCGTTATGATGATTTACGAGGCATTGCGCATGCCTTTAACGGGAGTGAGCAGCAAGCTAATCAGCTGATTGAATTAGGTTATTTACTTGGCATTGGTGGCGCCATGACTTTTGAACGTGCCAAACAAATACGCGCTCACGCCACACGTTATGATTTGAGTCATTATGCCCTGGAGACCGATTCTCCGGATATTGCGCCTGCGTGGTTGGGGTCGCACACAGCCCGTAATACACCTGCTCAGGTCAAGGGGATTGCCGAAGCCTTTGCTGTGCTTAGAGGGCAGAGTTTAGCAGAGATACAACAACAAACAGGGGAAAATGTCTTAAACACTTTCCCCAAAATCAAAGCGTTATTGATTTAACACAAGTGCTGGATTAGTACATGTGTAAACCGCCGTTGATAGCGATATTGGCACCGGTCATAAAGCCTGCGCTTTCAGAGCAGATATAGGCGACTAATTCACCGATCTCCTCAGGCTTACCTAAACGACGCATCGGGATTTGTGGGATGATTTGCTCATTCACAATCTCTTGAGGCATTTGAGCGACCATCTCAGTCATGATATAACCTGGTGATACCGTGTTAACGGTAATGCCTTTAGCCGCAAACTCTAAGGCTAAGGTTTTGCTAAAGCCATACATACCGGATTTAGCAGAAGAGTAGTTAGCTTGACCAAACTGACCCTTGCTACCATTGACCGAAGAAATAGTCACAATACGACCCCACTTGGATTCAAGCATATCATCAATGACTTGCTTAGTGACATTAAATACTGAATCTAAGTTAGTACGTAATACGGCTTCCCAGTCTTCATAAGACATTTTGCGGAATGAACGATCCTTGGTGATACCGGCGTTATTAACCAAAATATCAATTTTGAAACCATCCACATGAATTTTTTCAACCATTTGCTGACAAGATTCAAAATCGGCAACGTCAACAGCATAAGCTTTAAAATCATAGCCGTCTTCTTTTTGCTTGGCGAGCCACTCAGTGGGATTGTCGGATACATAATAGGCAACTAGTACTTGATGACCGCGATCGGCAAGTGAACGAGCGATAGCAGTACCTAAACCGCCAATACCGCCGGTAACCAAAGCTGTTCTTTTTGTTTCACTAGTCAAAACACTTCTCCTAAAAAAGGTTATTTAATAACGTGTTAATACTTATCTAAATAATAACAAGTTATTATGAAAATAATGTTGCAACGCAACAAAAAAGTTCGAAATTTAAGCCTCGTCAAAGGATAAACAGGGGAGAAATTCGCCGCTTTTTGGGTTTCTATAGTACAACATACCGGAGGCGATACCAAAGTAGGCCCCGTGTAGAAATAAATCACCGCTTTCTACACGTTCCTTAACCGTTGGGAAAGTCATTAGATTATTAAGACTATGCTCAACCACACCTAATTCAATTTGACGAATCCAAGAGGCCTCATCCTCTTCAGCTTCGGGACGTGGACCGATTTTATCCACCACACCTTTGATTTGCGACATCCATTTGCCGATAAAATCGCTTTTTGAAAGCGGGGCGATTTTATTCGCATAGGCGCGCACACCGCCACAGTTAGCGTGACCTAAGACCACAATATGACGTACACGCAGTGCATTAGTTGCGTATTCGACTGCCGCGGAGGTGCCATGTTGGGTGTCGGCATTAGAGTGACCGCTCTCGACTGAGGGCACTAAATTAGCAATATTACGAATGACAAAGAGTTCACCCGGTCCAGCGCCGAAAATAATCTCCGGTGCTACGCGTGAGTCACCACAGCTGATGACCATAATTTCAGGGACCTGTCCCTGCTCACCGAGTTGCTTATAGAGATGGCGCTCCTTTTCCATGCGCCCGTTAAGGAAGTCGTTATAACCGTTAATTAATCGTTGGGGAAACATAGTTAAAAAGATTAAGTTAATACCCTTATATTTTACACTGCAGCACACCATTTCTCTTTAAAAAAGCCGCTTTGAATGGACAAATTTAGCCGCTGGTGAACTATGTAATTGCTGTTGCAGTAGCCTAAGCCTATGGATGACAGGGTTTGGAAAGATGGTAATTTGGTTTTTAATGATCTTGTCGGCGCTTAGTGGTTTTGTGGTAGTGCAGCAATTACCAAGTTTGGTGGCACTTACTAACTTATTGTGGGCCTTTGGCCTTTGTTTAGTGAGTGGCTTGTATATTACTTTTTTTAGTACTTGGCGTGCTGAATTACGGCAGCCCTTAGTGTTGCTTATGAGCGGTTTGTTGCTGTTTTTAATGAGTTTTACTTATGCCACGTGGCGTGCAGAAACTAGACTAGCTGATGCACTGGCGCCCCAGCATGATAATCAAGTATCTAAATTGGTAGTAGAAGTCAGTGATCTAGTGAACTACGGTGATAGCTATTTACAGTTTGCGGCGCGCGTTCTGAGCTCTAGGCCAGCAAGCGGGATTCCTAAGCAGGTGTATTTGCGTTGGTCCTTTGGCGCTTTTAGTGGACCTTATCAGCAAAGACCACCACTGCAAGAGCCCATGCCTGAAATTAAACCGGGTGAGATCTGGGAATTTTCGGTGTTATTAAGAAAACCTTATGCGGCCTTTAATCCAGGGCAAGGGGATATGCTGAGTTATCGCTTTGCGAATAATCAGCGTGCGATTGGTACGATTAAGGGGCAAGGCAAACGTCTGGCTGAGCAAGGGGATTGGCGTTGGTCTATAGAAGTAGCGCGCTGGCGCCATGAGTTACGTAAGACAATGAATCGTTACTTAGTCGATAAGCGCTATGGTGCCGTTATGATCGCTTTGGTGATGGGTGATCAAGCAGCGATTTCGCAAGAGGATTGGCGCCTATTTAATCGGGCTGGATTAACCCATTTGGTTTCAATCAGCGGCACCCATATTACGATGCTTAGTTCTTTAGCCGCTTTGCTCAGCCTAATGTTGTTACGCCGTTGCTCCTTGGCTACAAAACTGTTGGCTGAGCGTGTGGCAGCACAGCGTTTAGCGGCTATCGTTGCTCTCTTTGTTGCTTTTTTATACTGTCAAGTAGCGGGCTGGGGTGTGCCAGCACAGCGCAGCTTTTTTATGCTGTTGATTTTTTTTGTAAATTGGCTATTTGCTTTGCAATGGTCTATTCAAATGGTGCTTAGTCTCGCGGCCTTATTCATATTAGTACTTGATCCGTGGGCATTGATGAGTATTGGCTTTTGGCTTTCCTTTGCGGCTATGTTGCTGCTAGTTACTCTTCTCAAAGAAGTGGCTAAAGGGCAGAATCTCAAGCAACGATTACAGTTCGCTATACGCTCATGGCTGCGGGCGCAGCTTGCGGTGTTTGTCGGCTTAGCTCCCTTATTAGCTTTGCTGTTTAATCAAATTTCATTGATTTCACCGATAGCCAATGCCTACGCTATTTTTATCATCGGTACTGTAATCACGCCCGCAAGTTTACTGCTAGCCTTTACCTCACAATTTGATGCCTTAGCCTTTATTAACCAAGCGCTTGCTGATGCCGTGCATTTTTTATTGTACTTAACGCTGACACTCAGTGCCAAACTGGCGGCCTGGCCTTATGCCTTATTAGATGTGTCAATGCTTTCAAAAGCAGCTGTGGTGTTTGCCTCGATGGCGTTCTTGCTGTTACTTAAGGTAGGTTTATCTAAATGGACTGTGCTTGCGATGTTGTCTTTTGTGCCGATTGTTAGTGGCAGCGGTAGTACTAAGGAGCTTTTAAAGGCAGGGGAATGGCAAGCCCATGTGTTGGATATCGGTCAGGGTAGTGCAGTTTTAATCAGTACCGAAAATAAGCATTGGTTATTTGATTTAGGACCTCGTACCTCCTATGAACATGAGGCTTCTAATCGTATTACGATACCGGTCTTAAGAGCTTTGGGTGTTAAACATCTGGATTATGTTGTGGTCTCGCATAGTGACCTGGATCATGTGGGTGGTTTTTCTGAATTGATTAGTCAAGTGTCAGTCGGGCATGTGTTTGCCTCTTTTCGAGTGGATCAGTGGCTTAATCAGGAGGAACAGGTATTTGCTAAGGACTATAGTCCATTAAATTCCGCACTTAAGGCAGAGGCTTGTTATGCTGGGCAGCAGTTCGAGCACGATGGGGTGCGTTTTAGCTTTATTTGGCCTGAGCCCCTGGATATCTTACCGCTTAGCGCAAAAAGTGCCAATGCAGAGAGCTGTGTGTTATTAGTCGAGGGGCGCTACCATAAGTTGTTGCTTACTGGCGATATTGATAAAGGTGTGGAAAATAAACTGCTGGTGGCACAGCGTTTGCCACCGGTGGATGTGATGGTGGTTGCGCATCATGGTTCAAAAACCTCTTCCTCTAAGGCTTTTGTAGAGCATAGCCAAGCGACGATAGCGATTGCTCAAGCAGGGCATTATAACCGCTATCATCACCCTGATCCGCAAGTGGTCCGTCAATGGCAGCAAGCAGGGAGTCTTTTTTACAGCACCATTGATAGCGGTGCCATCCGGGTGCAGTCACGTGCCTTGGGTCTATTGCATCAAGCAGAAAAAGAGCAACGAAAGCGTTATTGGCATTAAAGGACTATAATAGAACAAGCTTAAGTTGTTAGATCAACGCTAAAATTTATAGGATAGCTCATTGAACATTAATCATTTTATGCCAGTGGATTTGCATTGCCACTCTACCATTTCAGATGGTGTTTTAGCACCTGCCGCAGTAGCTGAGCGTGCCTACCATAATGGTGTACGTTTGTGGAGTCTCACTGATCATGATGAAGTAGCAGGTCAAGCAGAAGCACAACAAGCGGCTCAGGCCTTAGGCATGGATTATGTCACGGGGATCGAGATTTCAGTGACGTGGCAGGATCGTACCTTACATATGGTGGGCTTAGCCTTTGATCCTGAAAATCAGACCCTAAATGAGGGTTTAGCGGCGATTCGTGAGGATCGTAACAGTCGCTCATTTAAAATTGCTGAAAAATTCGATGCCTTAGGTATTCCAAACACCTACCAAGGTGCTTTAGCCTTGGCTGACAACCCAGACTTAATCAGCCGTTCTCATTTTGCCCGTTATTTAGTACAGGCAGGGCATTGTAAAAGCATGCAGGAGGTGTTTGATCGTTATCTGAGTGATGATGGGCCAGCCAATGTACGAACTGCGTGGGCCTCATTACCCGAAGCCGTGTCTTGGGTGAAGGCGGCTGGTGGGGTTGCGGTGATTGCGCACCCGGGACGTTATAAGTATAGTCGCAGTCAGTTTGTGGAGTTATGGCGTACTTTTAAGGCCTTGGGCGGAGAGGGTGTTGAGGTTGTCACCGGTTCACACACACCGGATCAGTATTATCAATACGCTGATGTTTGCAGACAATACGGCTTTTTTGCTTCTGCCGGATCGGATTTCCATGGGCCTAAGGAGGGGCGTTTAGATTTAGGTCATTTACCGCCCTTACCAAGTGGCTTAACACCCATTTGGCATCATCTTGGGTACCGCCAGTATTAATTTGGATTGAATAATGAGTAAGGCGTTTGTAAAAGAAGATAGCGAGCTTGATGATGACTTAATGACTGCGGATGCATCAATTCCGCAGGGCGTTAAAAACTATATCACGCGTGAGGGCTACAATAAAATGCGTGAGGAATTAGCGGATTTGCTCAATAACGAGCGTCCCGCTGTGGTCAATACCGTTTCTTGGGCCGCCTCAAATGGCGACCGTTCGGAAAATGGTGACTATATCTATGGTAAAAAGCGCTTGCGTGAAATCGATCGACGCATCCGTTTTTTAACTAAACGCATTGAAAGCATTGAGGTTGTGGATACGCATCTACAAACAAATCGTGATCAAGTGTTTTTTGGTGCCACGGTCGACTATATCAACCAAGACGATGAGGCTTTCAAGGTGACCATTGTCGGGATAGATGAAGCAGAGCCATTAGCCGGAAAAATCAGTTGGATATCACCGGTTGCACGTGCCTTAATGAAAGCAAAAGAGGGGGATGTGGTGTTTGTTAAAACCCCTAATGGCATGCAAGAACTGGAAATCCTTGAGGTTAGCTACCCAGAACACTAAGGTTTTGCGCTATGTGCATTGATTCTTGATGATAGATAGTTGATAATGATTCTCAATATTGTATTATTTTATCATACTTAAGTTATATTGAGGAGTGTCAATGACTAAGTTAGCAAAAGTACTGTTCGTGTCTTTTTTGTTTAGTCTACCCACTCGCTTATCGGCGTTTGAATTAAAGCACAGTGAGGGTATCGTAAAGCTTGCCGCACCCCCTCAAATCATCGTGAGTTATGATTTGGCGGTACTTGACAGTTTACATTATCTGCAAATACCAGTGGCTGGTATGCCCGATGTGCGTCAGCGTGAGCCATTTCAAAAATATGGGGAAATGCCTAGCGTTGGTAGCTTGTTTGAGCCTGATTATGATGCTTTGAATAGTCTTAAGCCTGATTTGATTTTTGCCAGTCGCCGCACTCAGGATAAGTTAAGCAAGCTGAATCAAGTCGCACCGGCTGCCTATTTGTCAACGGCGCCGGGGCAGTTTTTAAGTGATTTTAAATCGCATCATTTACATCTAGCGAAAGCTTTTTCAAAAGAAGCGGAGGTAGAGCCTAAGTTGGCAGCAATTGAGGAGGATTTAACTAAGCTACATCAACTCAATCAGGGGCGGACTGCAGCCTTATTAATGGTCTTTAATGATAGAAAAATCATCAGTCAAGGAGCCGGCGATGTGATGGCTTATGCCTTTGAGGTACTAGGACTTAGCGTCGTGCCGACTGCTAAGCCTGAGCCAGCTGCTCAAGCCAAAGCTCACCAAGCTCATTCACCAAAGAAGCGTAAGCAAGGGGCAGCTGAAAATGCTTACCGACGTCATCAGCAACAACTACAAGCCATCGCCGAGGCAAATCCTGATTGGTTGCTTGTGATGGATCGCCAAAAAATGCGTACTGGAAAACTGCAAGCGGATGCCATCATTCAAGCGCATCCTGTGTTAGGCAATATGGATGCGGTAGTGCATAAGCGTGTGCTTTATCTTGACCCGGCTAGGTGGTATTTGATGCGAGGTGGTCTTGATAACTTGCACCAACTTATCACTACGACCAGTCAAGCGATGCAAGGAGACTAAAGCGCATTATTTTAATGACGAGCCGCCATTCTTCTTTATTAATCCGCTTTTCATCTTAAAATGATGGGTTAATTATTTACTCAATTCATGGATATAGATTGAATGTTAGATTTTATTCGTAAACATCAGAAGTGGATGTTGGTGTTCATCATTATTCTTGTGGTACCGTCTTTTGTGTTTTTAGGCGTTGCAAACTATCAAGGCATGCTAAGTAATGATGCAACACTTGCCCAAGTAAAAGAGCAAAAAATTAGCCGCGAGCTATTTAATATGGAATGGCGCGATCGTCTAAATCAGCTTAGAATCCAAGGTGGCAATCAGTTCGATATCAGTCAGGTAGATGTTCCGCAAAATCGTCGCGCCTTTTTAGATCAAATGATTAATGCACGTGTGCTGCATGAGCAAGTGCTGGCTAAGCATTACTCAGCGACTGACGATATGGTGCGCCAAGCCATTGCTGCAGATCCTCAGTTCCATGATGAGGGTCGTTTTAGTGTACAAAAATACAGTGACTTTTTACAACGCCTCGGTATTGATGCCAATATGTACCAAAATAGCGTGCGTTATAGTCTGGCCTTGGAGCAGGTGACTGAGCCTGTTACTGCTGCATTATCGGTGCCCGTAGCGGTGGAAAAGGCAGTACTCGCTTCTTTATTGCAAGAGCGCTCGGTACGTTTAAGACTGTTTGAGGCCTCAACATATTTTGCAGAAAATGAGCCGACAGAAGCCGAAGCAAAAAGCTGGTATGAGCACAATAAAGAGTCGCTCAAAGTTCCTGCCTCAGTGGAGGCACAGTATATTATTCTGAATGAAGCGGCAGCGGTCAAGGCGGTACCTCAACCGACGGATACCGAATTAGAGCAGTATTATGAGTCTAATAAAGCACGCTACGCATCACCGGAGCGTCGTTCCATTAATCATATTCAGTTAAATTTACCTGCCGCAGCAACGCCTGAACAAGTGGCTGAGGTTGAGCAAAAAGCGACAGAGCTCAAGCAACAATTAGATGCTGAGCCAGCAAAATTTGCTGAGTTAGCGAAGCAATACTCTGATGATGCTGGTTCGAAGCAATCAGGCGGTCGTTTGGGTATGCTCGCCAAGGGAGATATTCCGGAGTTAGATGAGCTGGCGTTTAGCCCCGCAGAAACCGGTATTTATGGTCCGTTGCGTATTGATAATGCCTTACATATTATTCAGCTTGATAGCATTGAAGCCGCAGTGACAAAACCCTTTGCTGATGTACGCGATGACTTAATTCATGAAGTCCGCTTACAAGTGGCTTCCGACCGCTTTGCTGATTTATCGAGTGAGTTAGTGTTATTGGCCAATGATGCGCATCAAAGTTTAGAAGATATTTCTACACGTTTAGAATTGCCCATTCATACGGTAAAAGGGGTAGGCCAAGCAGGCATGGTGGCTGGTGCTGAGCAAACTGAGGACACAGCTATTTTTACTAAGTACCCGCAACTGCGTGAGACCTTATTTAGTCATGCCTTATTAGAGGAAGGCGCAACCTCCGGGGTAGTGGAATTATCACCCACCGAATTGGTGGTGCTTAAAGTAAGTGAGCACACGCCAGCTTATGTACCCGAATTTGATAAGGTTAAAAATGAGGTGGTGACGGCGGTTAAAACGGAGAAAAGTCTGGCTCAAGCGAAGGCCTCTGCAGAGGAAGCAATGGCTAAGCTAAGCTCTGGACAAAGCACCTCATTAACAGATTTTGATGAGCCCATCACGGTTAGCCGCTTAATGGGCAATTTACCACAAAGTTTATTAGATGCGATTATGTCGGCGCCGGTAGATAATTTACCGTCTTATACCACCTTCTGGATCCCTCAGGGCTATGTGGTGGCTAGAATTGAGTCGGTACAAGAAAGCCAAGCAGCTGACGATGGCTTGAAAGCACAGATTGAACAGTTATTGTTGATTGGTCAACAAACGGAGCTGCAAAGACAGATGCTATATACGCTTAGAAATAATATGAAGGTCAAAGTATTTGACGAAAGTGAGCGTGTCATCAACGATGTGGGCATGGAATGATGCTGATGCCTGTGGGCCAATATTAGTTTTTAATGCGAGTGATTCGATGGACTGCGCGAATGGTACGTAGCTTACGAATCACTTTGGCTAAGTGGTCGCGATCCTCGACTTGAATGGTGGCATGAACCTTAGAAATATTCATACCACCGTCCTTGGTGGTGATATTAATAATATTTGAATCCGCCTCGGCAATTTTAATCATTAATGCACCTAAGGCACCTTTTTCATTGTCCAAAGTGATTTCTAAGCGCGTCGATAAATGCTTAGAGGGATCCTCATCCCAGGCTACCTTAACCCAACGCTCAGGTTCTTTTTCTTTGGATCGTAAAGCGGTAGGACAGTCATTGGTATGTACGACAATACCGTAACCGGGTCGTAATACAGCCATGATCTGATCGCCGGGGATCGGCATACAACAAGGCGCTAATTGAACTGCTTGTCCTTCTTTGCCTTGGATTAAAATGGTGGAACGATAGGCGGTTGACATTTCATCTAGCACGGCGGCCGTGGTCGCCAACAGTGGATTGTCGATCAAGAAACGCCGTGCTACCACCTGTGCTAGGCGTGTGCCCAGACCAATATCTAAAAATACTTCATCAATACTCTTGGCACCGGCATTAATTGCCAAGCGATACCAAATCGGGTCTTCATCTTCAGGAACGCGAATGCCTAATTCAGCCATCGCTTGATGTAACAGCTTTTCGCCGAAGCGCATGGAGTCATTAGAATTTGATTTACGTAAAAAATTACGGATTTCTGCGCGTGCTCGTCCAGTACGTACAAACTCCATCCATGAGGTTTTAGGGGTGGCGTCCTCAGCCGTGATGATATTTACCGTTTGGCCGCTGTGCAATGGTGTATTGATGGCAACTGCTTCACCATCAATCTCGGCAGAAACAACGTGATTACCCACATCGGTGTGAATAGCATAAGCAAAGTCAACTGGCGTGGCACCGCGCGGTAATGAAATAATCTTGCCGCGTGGTGTGAGCACAAATACCGCATCGGGGAAAAGATCTACCTTAACATAATCCAAGAACTCCGCTGAGTCATGCGTTTGTTGTTGGATATCGAGTAGCGACTGTAACCATTGATGCGTTTGCTGCTGAATATCGTTAAGATTGGCTCCCTTGGATTTATAGATCCAATGCGACACCAAGCCTTTTTCAGCCATATTATGCATATCACGGGTACGGATTTGAAATTCAACGGCATTACCATGTGGACCGATTAGGGTTGTATGCAATGACTGGTAGCCGTTAATTTTAGGGATCGCAATATAGTCTTTAAACTTTCCCGGCACCGGGCGATAGAGCTGGTGTAATACACCGAGTGCTAAATAACACTCCGGCAGAGTATTAACAATCACTCTAAAACCATGCAAATCCAGGACTTCCGCAAAACTTTTCTTTTGCTCGACCATTTTGCGATGCACGCTGTAGAGTGACTTTTCACGACCATTGACCTCTGCCTCAATGCCTTGGGCTGTTAAGCTAGAGACCACGGTATCGAGAATTTTAGTTAACACCTCACGGCGATTACCCTTGGCTGCCATCATCGCTTTTTCAAGCACTTGATAGCGGAAGGGGTGGGCTGCAGCCAGACAAAGATTGTGGAATTCACGTACTAAGGTATTGAGACCAAGACGATCAGCAATAGGGGCATAAATTTCTAGGGTTTCACGTGCCACACGGCGCCCCTTTTCAGGTGTCACGCCGCCTAGAGTGCGCATATTGTGCAATCTATCCGCTAGCTTGACCAAAATAACACGTACATCCTTAGCCATGGCCAGGAGCATTTTTCTAAAACTCTCAGCCTGTTGTTCGGCCTTTGATGTAAAGCGGATTTTATCTAATTTGGTGAGGCCGTCAACGAGTTCAGCAACGTCGCTATTAAAGGCCTCAGCAATTTCCTGTTTGGTGACGTCTTGATCTTCAATGGTGTCGTGCAATAATGCTGCCACCAAAGCATTAATATCTAGCTTCCACTCAGCGCAGATCTCGCACACAGCTACCGGGTGCGTAATATAGGGAAGACCGCTATCACGCATTTGTCCTAGATGTGCTTTATCTGCAAAATGATAGGCACGGACAACGGTATCGATATCTTCATCGGATAGATAAAGACTGATTTTTTGTAAAAGATTATCAAGAATCCCAGCCTTTGCGGGATCCTTGTCCTGTGACTTAGCTTTAGCGTAGCTATTTAATAATAAGTAGTTTTGTACCGCAACTTGAAGGTTTTTTGCTTTAGGCACAGCCTTGTCCTCACGTGATGCTGAACCACGTCTAAAACGACTTAAGAAATCGCTTGCGCCTTTTTTACTCATAAGCTTGTATTATTCCAATTCATTACGCACAGTACAAATGCCACCACTTTAAGTATAAAGCATTAAAGCGGCACTTTGCGAAGCATTTCTAAACCAGTTTTACCTGCTGCAATTTCGCGCAAAGCAATCACGGTAGGTTTGTCACGGTTGACATCGACACGCGGTTCATGACCTTGTGCAATTTCACGGGCACGGTAGGTTGCTACTAGGGTTAAATCAAAGCGGTTATTAATTTTTTCTAAACTATCTTCAACGGTGATACGAGCCATATGTTAATAATTCTCATGAAAATGGGTTAAAAACTGAAGCCATTCATTAAAGATGGCTTCAATATACTGATAAAAAAGCTGGTGAAGGCTATTTATTGAGCTAAAATTCCATAACTTTGGAAGAGCTCACTATGCTTTTTTGCTTGACTGGCAAAACGCAGACGAGCAACCGCAACAATTTGTTGCAATTGCTGTAGCGCCACACTAAAGTCATCATTAATAATAACATATTCACATTTATCAGCTTGCGCTATTTCTTTGCTCGCTGCAAGGACACGACGCTCGATCACTGCCTGACTATCTTGGCCACGCTTATTTAAGCGTTCATTTAAAATTTCAATCGACGGTGGCAGGATAAAAATATCAATCACTTGTGGAAATTGCTCACGTACTTGAGCAGCACCTTGCCAGTCGATTTCCAATAAAATATCTTGTCCCTTGTTGATACGCTCCTGGACATAGGCTTTAGGGGTGCCATAGTAGTTGTCGTGCACTTTGGCCCACTCCAGCAGTTCATTATTATCTCTTAGCGTTTCAAATTCCTCGACCGAGAGAAATTTATAATGCACATTATCCTGTTCGCCGGGACGCGGCGCACGGGTAGTGCAGGAGATAGATAAGCCGATATTGCTGTCTTCCTTTAAGAGTGCACTGATCAAGCTGGATTTACCAGCACCACTGGGTGCCACAACCATAAAGACATTGCCTGGGAAATTTTTCATGGATGCTACTTTGATAATTCAATAATTCAATTAATATATTACAAATTGTACATAATTTAGATCGTTTATCGGAGTTTTAGGTGCAAAGTTGGCAAGAGTTAATTGAACATGAGCAGTCGCAAGCTTATTTTAAAAATTTATGTTTATACCTTGAGCAGGAACGTGCCGCAGGGCAGGTGATTTATCCACCGTCTGCAGAGATATTTAATGCCTTTAAATTAACTCCTTTGGAACAAGTTAAGGTGGTGATTTTAGGTCAAGATCCCTATCATGGTCCGCAACAAGCCCATGGATTGGCATTTTCAGTAAATCCAGGCATAGCCATACCACCATCGTTAAAAAATATTTATAAAGAGTTAGCAAATGATATTGCAGGCTTTACCACGCCGAGACACGGGGACTTACGCAGTTGGGCCAAGCAGGGGGTATTTTTACTTAATACGGTCTTAACCGTGCGTCATGCGGCTGCGCATTCGCATGCCGAGATTGGCTGGGAGCGCTTTACGGATGAAGTGATTGCCGCCTTAAATAAGCAAAAAACTGCTTTAGTCTTTTTATTATGGGGCTCGCATGCCCAGAAAAAAGGTCGCTTTATCGATAAGCAAAAGCATTTGGTACTGACTGCCCCACATCCTTCACCTTTGTCTGCTTATCGGGGATTTTTCGGCTGTGGGCATTTTTCAAAGGCGAATAACTATTTAATTAAGCACGGTGTGGCGCCTATTCATTGGCAGCTTTAAGGAGCTCGGCCACTGCCTGTCAAGCACATTGCGTATGGATATCCATAGTTAGTTCTGTTGATTGTTGTTTGATCTGCTCTGTAGGAAACTGAAATACCAACACACATTTCAGGAGTAGAAAATGACAATATCCAAGCATCATCCCATGACAGGCGGTGCCGCTGCATTGCCTGCGCAAGGCAAAGCAACAGTGGCAGCTCGGGGTCGCAGCTTGTGGCGACAAAGTGGTCAAGCCATGACCGAATACATTATCATTGTGGCCTTAGTGGCGGTGGCTGCCATTGCTACCTATCAGCTGTTTGGTCAAGTGGTTCGTTCACAAACTGCTGCCATGGCCAAAGAACTGGCTGGTGAGGACGGTACTGCGCAATCACAGATGGCACAGTCAGCAGCCCAGTCGGCCGAGCAGCAGACGGCCTCAAAATCTTTAAAATCCTTTACTGGCAACGCGGACGCCGCCGGTGGCTAGTCATTGTTAAGTGGGTGTTGACGATGAAAGGCTTTAAGGCGCTCGCTTTGTCTTGTCCGCTTAGCTATATGCGCATGTTTAAAACACAACAGGCATTGAACCAGCAAAGCGGACAGGCATTGATACTCGGTTTAGCCATGTTACTGGTATTGGTCGTGCTTTTGATGAGCTTATTTCAACAAAGTCGACTAGTGAATGCTAAGGCTAAACAAATTCATACCGTAGAAGCGGCGGCTTATTCTGGTGCCTTAATCCAAGCGCGTGCTTTAAATATGCAGGGCTATATCAATTTGGCTCAAGTTGGTCATCAAATCGCGATGGCGCATTTAGTGACCTTAGGCTCTTGGGCCAAGTTTGCAGCCACTGAAAATCGTCAATACCTCACTGCTAATCCACCTTCTTATCTGATTGGTATGATGTTTGGCATTTCTCATCAAAATGCTTATGCGGCCTCACGTCGTGCAAGTTCAATTATTTCTTTTGCAGAACGTCACAATGAGTTAGAGCAGCGCTACGCCAAACACGATGAGATTGTGAATCAGGTGCTATTGGAAGTCGCTTACGCAATTCGAAAGCATCAAACAACGACGCGTGATGCGGCGATACATGCAGTAATTGAAGCCAATTATCCGGGTTATCAAGTGGCTATCACAGACGCTGCCCTCAGTTCAGCTACTGTTGATATGTCAAAGCAAGTACGTTGGCAGCTGACGGAGCAAGATAATCAGCATTTCACTACGGTTTATAAGCCAAGCGGTAATTATCGCTCCTTGATCACTCAGGTTGCAAAAGTATATAAATTTTTAGATCCGCGTCAGGATTTAACAAGAAATAACTGGCCTGTGAGTAAACGTTGTCCGCATTTACGCCATGAATTAAGACGTCAAGGCACTACCATTTTGAATCAGCATGGTAATTGGCAAGCTACCGATACGCAATCTTTCCATGCTTTACGCTCTAACCGTTGGATTGGCTGCTATTACCGTGAATATCCGATGGCTTGGGGTTGGGTTTCGGGGGCATTGAATACTATCCCAGAAGGTATGGAGTATAGCGAAAATCCGCCGGATGATTTTGCGAATCAAGACTTTTGGCGCTGGGTCAAAGAGGCGACACAGTGGGATTTATTAGGCGGCGTACAAAATCCTTTGGCTAACTCCCGCGCTATCAAGCAGCGCGTGCAATGGGGTGGTGGCGGTTTAGTGCCTTATGTGGATATCAATTCTGAGGCTAAGGATACATTAAGCTTTCAATTGCATTTAAGTGGGCCTGAAGTGGACGGTCAATTGATGACGGTGAGTGCCCAGGCTGAGAGTTTTTTTGAGCGTTTTAAGGCACGTACTGACGCTAAGCATGAAAAAGCCAATCTATGGCATCCCTATTGGTTAGCACGTTTAGCTGAGACCGCTGAGTCTTCCTCAGAAGCGGCTGACAGTGCTAGCAAATTAGCAAATTTTAAGGAGTAGCTATGGCTAGTTATTTATTGACATCATGCCGCCATCCAAGTTTAGCAGCGCAAAGTGGTCAATCCATTGTGGAAAGCTTGGTTTTGTTGTTAGTGCTGATGGTCTTTTTTAGCGCCATCCCATGGTTTGGGCGTATTAGTGATATTGCACTACAACAGATGAATGCTAGCCGCTATGCCGCATTTCAATTAACGCGGCATGAAGAGGGTATTGATGAAGCCGATTTAAAGCACCGTTTCTTTTTATCAAAAGAACATCAGTGGCGCGATCGTGCGCATAACAAAATCATTCAGCACGATAGGATTCACGTTCAATTGGATCGCTCAAAAAAACTAGCCGCCGCAATGCAGCCGGGTGCAGATGAAATCCATGCAACAAGGCTGCGGCAAGAGTGGCAGGTTGAGGATAAGGGAGTGGCAGCGGTGCATGTGACTACCCGTCCTCACTACACCCAAGTTGACGATCGAAGTCATGTGGCGATGAGGCCAGGACTGTCATTTTTTGATCAGCAACTGCTTAATATTCAACGGCATACTGCCATATTGACTGGTGCGGCGCATAGTGCCACTGATATGAATGCACATCGACGAACCGCAGAAAGTGATTTGGCGTGGCGTGAAGCAAGCCAAGCTTCTTATGAAAGCGGTCGCAAGGTGGCGGAGATTGCTGCGCCTATTGATGCCGCATGGAATCGTCCTGCACCAGTTTTTGATTGGCTATCTCCTTGGGCAGGGGCATTACCCGGCCATCATTTAGAGCATGTAACAGATGGGAGTAAGTGATGCGGCTGACTTTAAATGATTGTAGAGCGCTGTTGATCTTGCTATTGATGATGGCGAGCACACTTGGCAGGGCTTCAGAGATTGATCAAGGGGCGGCCATGGTGGCACATGAAGTAAGTCAACGCCTATCGCTGGAGCTTAGGGAAAAGGTTTTTCAAGGGCAGGTATTTTCTCAAGCACTGAGTGCCTGGCAAGTGAGTTCGGAGACTGATTTTTCTAATTTGCTGAGGCGCTTAGCTAAGCAAAGTGTTTTTCAGCAATATCACAGCATTGGCAATATCATCATCTTAAGCGGTGAGTTGGGCAAGTATTCGCTCTTGTTGCAGCTTGAACGCATCAATTTCGACGCTTATCAGGGCCTATTAAGTGTGATGCCGGCGACTCCGTTTGCATTTCATACGAGTTCATCGGCACCGCTCTATACGCACTTAGTCAATGAGTTTAAGGAGCTTAGTCCTCAACGTTTAGCTTGGTTGCCATCATCGTCGTTGCTATTAATGAATATCCAAAGCGATAATCAGCGCTCGCAACAGATTTACTTTGATGCGATGGATATTGCATCGTTCCAGCAGCAGCTTGAGAACAATTTAATCTTAGCTGGTTGGGAGCGGAGTAACAGCACAGAGTTTGGGCTCAGTTTGTGGTCTAAGCAAGGACGTCAAGTACGTCTGTATTACAGTGCTCAGGCCGAAGGTACCGCACTGTATGTATTAAGTGATGATTTATCAAAGGATAGTTATGAAATTACAGATCAATAAAAAAGCGACGGTTGTGATTTCTTTGGCCGTTTTTGCCGGCTTGTTAGCTGCTTGGTCAGCACAAAAGTACATTAATGAAAAGGTGGAAATGCTGGAAGCGCAAGCACGTGTCGAGACCGTGCAACGTGTCGTAGCAGCCTACGATTTACCTGAGGGTACAAGAATTGATTCACACCATGTAGCGGTGCGTGATATTCCCAAGGAATGGGTTGCCGGTGGCAGTATTTTGCCCGAGGAATTTATTCATATTCAGGGGCAGGTGGTGACAGCTTCGCTAAAGCGTGGTGATCAGCTTTTATGGGCAAATACGGCGCATGTTAAAAGCAAGCCTTTTTCTGACAAAATCAGCCCTGGACGTCGTGCCGTCACCATCCCAGTGGACACCATCAACTCGGTCTCAGGTATGTTGGTGCCTGGCGATTTAATTGATCTTTATGTCTCCTTTGAATATCGACGCAAGCAAATTACCGCCCCCTTATTACAGGGTGTATTGGTAATGGCTACGGGTCAACAAAGTCGTCCGGGTGTGGAGCCAGGTGATGTTAATTCAAGGTATTCCACGGTAACTCTGGATACGGCACCGGAGGAGGCGGCAAAGTTGGTAGCGGCTAGGCAAGCCGGCACCATTACGGCCTTATTACGTAATCCGACAGACGATAAAGCCGCTCAAAAAGGGGTGAGAGGTGATTTAGCCAATATGCTCGGTATTGCGACACCGCCACCACCGATTAAGCGTAAACCACAGGTGATTTATGGTGATCAAAATAATAAGAAACTGCCTAATTTAGCCATTAATCCAGAGGTTGAAACGACCACCAAGGACGATCGCGGTGTCTTTGAATTACCAGCTCAGGAGGATTTGGTTAGCGCTTGGATTAACTCATTACCTAAGACCCAAATTAGTGAGGAGCTTAGCTTAAATGGCCCGCTAACTGAGGAACATGAAATGGTATTAGGCGATTAACGGTCTAGCACTTGAAATGCTTTACAAAAAGAGGAGATGTCTAATGAGTCAGTTTAAATCACATGCAAAAGAGGGATATATGCTTAAGTCCTTAAATACTATTTGTTTTTATGTTCTGACGATTTTGCTACTGCTATTCCCTGCGATTGCTATGGCGCAGCAGAAAATTAATTTAACCGTAGGGCAAATTCATGTTTTGCCATCTGAAAATATAGCGCGGGTAGCGGTAGGTGATGGAAATGTGCTGAATGCCGTAACCGATGATGATAAGGAGGTGGTACTCTTTGCCAGAGCAGCGGGAGATACCAGCTTACAGTTATGGGATGTGGATGGCAACTCCAAAAATTATCATATCACGGTAGGCTCGGCCGTGCAGAATCGCTTACAGCATGAGATTCGCAATATGTTGAATCGCATTCAAAATGTTAAAGCGACTGTACTCGGTGAAAAAGTCATCGTGGAGGGCGAAAGATTAAGTGATGCCGATAGAGAACGAGTGCAGTTATTAGCTAAGCATTACCCACAAATAATTGATATGACCAGTCAGATAGGCTGGGATCAAATGGTGTTATTGGATGTGCAGATTCTCGAAATTCCTAGAAGTTTTTTGCAAGAGCTTGGCGTCAGTTGGCAGAGCAATACGGTGGGAGGTTTTAATGCCGGTGTGGTTTGGGATAGTGTTGGTCGTAATTTATTAACGCGACCTGGTGAACAAGCGCTGGATGCCGTCTTAGCCCAAAGTCACCCCCTTGGCTATTTCGGCGTGAATGCTTTACTGAGCTCCAGTCTTAAGGCCATGACGAATGAAGGTAAGGCCGTGATGCTAGCGCAGCCTCAGTTAATGGCTCGTAGCGGTGCGACCGCTGAGTTTTTAGCTGGCGGTGAGGTGCCATATGCCATCGCAGACGGTAACGGTAATACCCAAACCGTGTTTAAGCCTTACGGCGTCAGCCTACAAATCACACCACGGATTGAGAAAAACGGTATTGTACGCTCGAGTATTAATGTGGAAGTAAGCTCCATTGATGGTTCTATGGCTTTGCAGGGTGGACCAGCGCTGAAAATTCGTCGTACTAACACGGAATTTAATGTGCGTTCGGGTGAAACCTTAGTGCTGTCCGGATTTATTTCTCGGGATCAAATGCAGAACATGGATAAGGTGCCGGGCATGGGTGATGTGCCAATCTTAAGTGCTTTATTCCGTTCTAAAAAGTTTCAAAACCAGGAAACTGAATTAGCTATTTTTGTGCGCCCGGTCGTTGTCTCCTCAGATAATGAAGATATGCAAAGACGGATTATGCGTTCTCAGGCTATTGTCGATAGTAGCTTTGAACAACAACCCTTAATTAATGTAGCGATTCGCCAAGAGGTGGGTTCTAAAGCTGCACAGATGCCAGTATCTACTCAAGCGAAAGTGCAGAACGGTCGTGTTGATGTGGCTAAAACCTTTGCTGCGCATCATTTTTATAGTCGCGAGCTACCGGCATTCACCGTGCCTAAAAAGTCCAAATTAATCCTTCGCCCGCTTAATTCTAAAAAACTAAAAAAAGGAAAGGTCTCATGAATCGACTATGCTTAAATTTACAATTTGAAGATGGTAGATGCGAAGAAAAGTGGTTTGACTTACCCCTTGATATCGGCAGGCATAGTCAGGGATTAGTGCTTAAAAGTTGGCGCGTGGCAAGAGAGCATGCCAAAATCGAAGCTAAGGACGGTGAGCTTTATCTGCAGGATCTGGGCTCCTTGGGTGGTACGCTATTAAACTCGCAGCGTATTCATCATCTTCATCCCTTAAAGCTCAATGATCAAATCGTCATCGG
This sequence comes from Oligella sp. HMSC09E12, assembly GCF_001808505.1. Classification (NCBI taxonomy): domain Bacteria; kingdom Pseudomonadati; phylum Pseudomonadota; class Betaproteobacteria; order Burkholderiales; family Alcaligenaceae; genus Oligella; species Oligella sp. HMSC09E12. The sequence continues at coordinate 53,551 of NZ_KV793514.1, read as the reverse complement.
TCCTTGCTTAATACGCATTGTAGCGATTGATAGTGGTCAGGAACCGGGGCACACAGTTAACGACGCCTCTGATCCTCAGAAAAACCGTGTGCAAACCACGGCAAGGCCTTTGTCTAAAGCAGACTCCGCTACTATTATGCCTCAGGCTGTACCACCCTCCGAGCGGACGAGCGGTATTGTGCAAGCGCCTGATGCTAGGACCTTGATTGCGCAACGAAATCAATTGCATAAGCTTTTGCTTGAAGCACTCGATCTGAAGCGTAATAACATCACGGCAATGGATGATGCTTTATTACGTGAGGAAGCGGCTAAATTGCTAAACAAAATTATTCAAGCTGATAAACAATTTAGTGAATTAAGTTATGCTCAAGAGCTATCGCAGATGGTCATTGATGAGGCAGTAGGCTTGGGTCCTTTAGAGCCATTATTACAGGATCCAAGCATTACCGAGATTATGGTAAATCGCTTTGATGAGATTTACATCGAACGCAATGGCAAGCTTGAAGCCCATCCCATGAGTTTTAGCAGTAATCAGTCGGTGATATCCATCATTGATCGCATTGTCTCCCCCATTGGCCGACGGATTGATGAAAGTTCGCCGATGGTGGATGCACGCTTAAAAGATGGTTCCCGAGTCAATGCAGTGATCCCACCCATTGCCATCAAGGGGCCCAGTATCACCATCCGTAAATTTCCCCTCAGACGTCCCGCCATGGCAGATCTAGTGGCCTTGGAGTCGTTGGATAACTATATGCGTGAATTCTTGGATCTATGCGTGAAGCATCGAATGAATATGATTATATCTGGTGGTACCGGCTCGGGTAAAACCACCTTATTAAATGTGCTGTCAAATTGTATTCCTGAGGATGAGCGTATTGTGACCATTGAGGATGCGGCGGAGTTGCGTCTGAATCATCGTCATCTCATTAGCCTTGAATCACGCCCAGCAAATACTGAGGGTAGAGGGCAAGTTAGTATACGTGACTTAGTAAAAAATGCCTTGCGGATGCGACCGGATCGTATTGTGGTGGGAGAATGCCGTGGTGGCGAGGCTTTTGACATGCTTGGGGCCATGAACACGGGTCACGAAGGCTCTTTAACCACCTTACATGCGAATTCACCACGTGATGCCATTGCTCGCTTAGAAGTCATGATCTTAATGGCTGGCATGGATATACCGCTTAGTGCGATCCGTGAGCATATTGCCTCCAGTATTGATTTTATTGTACAGCAAACACGATTAAGTAATGGTCGCCGCGTGGTGTCTTCCATTGTTGAGGTGTGTGGTTTAGAAAGCGGAATTATAAAAATTCAAGAGATATTTAAATTTCAAAAGGGGGCGAGCAGTGGTTTTTATGGGCTTGGTATTATCCCGGAGCAATTTGAGCGTCTAAAGGAGCAGGGCTTGGCCTTGGATATCGAGCAGTTTAATCAAGTGACCTTGTCAACGACGCAGTCTGCGCATAGTTTGCATTGATAGTGGAGTCACCATGGTTTTGCTTAGTCTCTTTTGTGCTGCTATCTCCATTACACTAATTTGTTGGTTGCTCTTAAAGGGCTTTAATCAAGCAGCTAATCGTTATGAGCATCAGCTCAAAGAACAAATGCGGGTGCAGCTAAGTGATGCGTTTATTTTCTTTGACCCGGTGCAGCTTTGGAGTCTTTCGGTAGCTGCAACGGTTGGTGTGTTTTTTGTGTCATGGCTACTGTTTCAGTTGTGGTGGCTGTCGCTGTTATTCGCATCGCTCGTCTTTTTTATGCCTAAGTTATTGTTGTATTTGCTAAAGAAACGACGTTTACATACTTTTGATAAACAGTTACCTGACTTTTTAATGGCCTTATCCGGTGCCTTAAGAGCGGGTTCTGGAGTGCAAACCGCTATTCAATCGCTGGCTGAGGATGTGCCTTCACCCTTGGCCCAAGAGCTTTCACTGGTGCTTAGAGAGCAGCGATTAGGGGTGCCTTTTGAGCAATGTTTACAGCACCTCGCACTACGTATGCCTTCGGAAGCGTGTGAGTTATTTGTTTCCTCGCTACGCATCAGTGCTCAAACAGGTGGTAATTTATCCGAGGCGATTGAAAGAATTGCCTCTACCTTGCGTTCGCGCTTACAAATTCAGGCAAGAATTAAGGCCTTAACCTCACAAGGTAAAATGCAGGCGGTGATCATGTGCTTATTACCCATTGGCTTGATGTTTGTGTTGCATCATCTGGATCCTGAGGCCATGAGTCAATTATGGCAAAGCTATATGGGCTGGGCTGTGTTAGCAATTATCTTCTTTCTAGAGGCTTTAGGCATTTGGATGATTAGCAAAATCGTTGCCATTGATGTGTAGGAGTGTTTATGTCGCCCTTATTCATTTATTTAAGCTTGTCCGCTACTGCGCTCTGCTTAGGGCTGATGGTGTATTGGCTCTCAATGCCTGGCATTAAAGAGGATGTTGAAAAACCCCAGCAACTTGAAATTCATCGTGCTTGGGGACCAGTGTGGCCATGGATTACTTTATTCGCCAATTTAGCTAAGCCCTTTATGTCATGGCGTTATCGGCTGGCTGTGGAAAAAGCGATTATCAGGGCGGGGCGCTTGGATTCACTGGCGCCAGAGCATGTGTTGGGCATGCAAATCGGATCGGCAATGTTTGGTGCTGTAGTCGCTTATTTTCTTGCTGTAAGCCTGGACTTTTCTCAGCTAATCGCGGTGATATTGTCCTTTTGTAATGCATTATTATTTTTTTATTTGCCACGTTATCACTTAGTGCAGCAAGGCAAGCTACGGCAAAAGCAAATCCTTAAGCAGTTTCCCTTCTTTTTAGACATGATTACGCTTTCGGTTGAGGGTGGTTTAAATTTTCACGGAGCCTTGAGCCAAACCCATCACTTATTACCTAAAGGACCTTTGAAAATGGAGATAAACCATGTGCTCAGTGATATCAGGGCCGGACTTTCAAGAAACGATGCCTTAAAAGCCTTGGCACAGCGTACTGATTTAGAGGAGTTAAATCATTTGGTTTCATCCATTGCGCAAAGTCAGAGGCTCGGGGTTAGTTTAGGACCTATTCTAAGGGCGCAATCTGAACAGCGACGTAGCGAACGCTTTATGCGTGCTGAAAAGCTTGCCTTGGAAGCGCCTGTCAAAATGCTTTTTCCTTTGGTGACATGTATTTTTCCTTGCACCTTTTTAGTGATTGCCTTTCCGATTGGACTAAAACTGATGGAGGCAGCATGGTAGCTAGCGACAGACAGCAAACAATCACTTACTGCTTAAGTCCTTTGGCCAAAATAAAAGGCTTATTAACTAAAACTAGTCTGCCGGCAGGGGAGTATTATGTTTTTCCGTCGTGTCAAGCGATTCATACCTTTGGTATGCGTTTTGCTATTGACGTGATTTTTTGCAATAAAGAGGGATTAATCCTAAAGTATTGTCGACAAGTCGTTCCTAATCGTATAGTCTTTTGCAGAGATGCTTTTTTTGCGATTGAGTTGTGTGCAAATGAATTTTTAAATCAAGAGCAGCTTAAAATCATTGTAAGCACATGTTTAAAACTTGATAAATCGTATCCACAGCGTATTCGGTGGATTTAATTAGCTACACGATTTTTATAAACTAGATGGAGGGGGTATGAGTTACAAAGTACCTGTCGATGATATTAATTTTAATCTTAAAGTGATGGGTTTATTGGAGCAGATCCAAGCCTTGTCGGCTTACGAAGAGATTAGCGATGATTTGGTTGATGCCATTATCGAAGAAAATTCACGTTTAGTTGAGGAAGAAATTGCGCCATTAAATGTGGTCGGTGATCAGGATCTTCCAAGCTGTGAGCAGGGTGAAGTGAGCTTATCCAAAGGCTTTAAAGAGGCCTTAGCCTTATTCGCCGAGGGTGGATGGCAATCGTTGGCGCATGGGCCTGAGTTCGGTGGTCAAGGTTTTCCAAAGCTCATTTCTACCGTTTTATTTGAAAATCTAAACGCGGCTAATATGGCGTTTGCCTTATGCCCAATTTTGACTGATGGTTGTATTGAGGCAATCAACCAAGCCGGCACCGAAGAGCAGAAGCAATTATATATTCCACCGATGGTGGAGGGGCGTTGGACGGGAACGATGAACTTAACTGAACCTCAAGCGGGTTCTGACCTAGCGCTTTTGAAAAGCAGAGCAGTACGCCAGGACGATGGCAGTTATCGCATCAGTGGTCAAAAAATCTTTATTACTTGGGGTGAGCACAATGCCTCAGAAAATATTATTCACCTTGTCTTAGCGCGCACGCCGGACGCTCCCGCCGGGGTTAAGGGGATTTCTTTATTTGTGGTTCCTAAGTTACTGGTCAATGAAGATGGTAGCTTAGGCAAACGCAATGATGTGGTGTGTGCCTCACTTGAGCACAAACTAGGTATTCATGGTAGCCCTACTGCCGTGATGGTTTTCGGTGACAACCAGGGTGAAGTAGGCGAGGGCGCAATTGGCTACCTCATTGGCGAAGAGAATGACGGTCTACGCCATATGTTTGTGATGATGAACGAAGCTCGCTTTGCTATCGGTTTACAAGGTACTGCAATCTCTGAACGGGCTTTACAAATGGCTTGGGCTTATGCTCAAGAACGTTTGCAGGGGAATGCGGTTGAAGGCGGTCATCGTGATACCGTCGCGATTAATCAGCATCCCGATGTACGTCGTATGTTGATGACCATTAAAAGCCTAACCGAAGGTAGTCGCGCCACTGCCCTGTATGCGGCGAGCTGTGCGGACCTGGCTAAGCATCATGAAGATAGCGAGCAACGAGCGCATTATCAAGCGATTTATGAATATTTAGTGCCAATTGTTAAAGGCTTTGCGACAGAAATGGCGCAAGAGGCTACCTCATTGGCTCTGCAAGTCCATGGCGGTATGGGTTATATCGAGGAAACCGGTGTGGCACAGCTGTACCGTGATGCGCGCATTCTGCCAATTTATGAAGGTACGACCGCCATTCAGGCAAATGACATCATTGGTCGTAAGACCATGCGTGACGAGGGCGTTGTGGCTAAATACTTTGTGGCAGAGATATTGGAGACGGCTTCGCGTTTGGCAGCTCACCAGCATGCAGACTTGAAGTTCATCGGCAAAGCGCTACAAGCTGCCGCAGAATCCTATGCTAAGGTGGTTGATAGCATTTTGAGCTTGGGTGCTGAACGTGCTATGAGGCAGGTGTTTACAGCCAGCGTATCTTATTTAATGTTGGCAGGTTATATGCATACTGGTTGGCAATTAGCCCGCCAAGCGCTCGTTGCCGCTGAGCTGGATAATGGCAATAATAAAATAGCAACAGCCTTATTTTACGCTGCACAAATTTTGCCACGTGTGGATGCATTAGCAAATGCTGTATTTGACAGTGAGCAATGTGTAAGAAGCTTTGAGGGTATTGATTTTGATGCTTAATCACTCAAAGCATAGCTGCTGATCTATCAACGGGGACCTTTGTGTCCCCGTTGGCTATTTATGGCGCTAACTTGTGGACATCAAAACGATTAGCTAAACGACTTGTTGCAATAATACCGCAAGCCGCACGCAGGATAAAAATAAGCTTGCTAAAATTACTGTATAAGTGTACAGTACTAGATATCGATACAGTAGTTTTGTTCGATTATCAGGTTTAGGGTCCTGATAGGTTTGCTCAGTTGTTTATGTGCAAAGTTTAGACTGAGCAAACCACCACAGATAGACCCATTGGCAATGCCTGTTAGCAATCCTATAAGTCAATCAGGTTTAGGAGTCAGTTATGTCTAGTAAAGCGCCGATTCGTAGTATTTATAGTGTAAACAAAAACGATACACAGTTACAAGCTTCACGGCATGATGCTGTGCAGGATGCTTTATCCATGCATCCAAGCTTTACCCACCAGTATAGTCACAACTATGTGACGCTTTACAAGCGCCGTCCGAGCTCATTTTTATCTAAGCTCAAATCAATTGATATGGCTAGAGTAGGTGATGTCTTAGGAGTAGTATTATGGGCGGTATCCATACCCTTTGTCTTCAGCCTAGCTGCTGTTGCAGTCGTTTAAGCTAGTAGGACTCCGACCATTCAATTACTATTACTTTATGTGCGTTCAGCGCCATGGTAATCGTGATGAAGATTAGCTAGGCCTTATGCCGCCAAAGCTTAAATTGAAGTGGACAGGGCATCTTGAGGGGCTTGGGTGAGCAAAATTTCTAGCACATAATAATGCTATAAAACAGAAAGCCCCACATTATCAAAGCATTATGGGGTTTGTGAAATTCTTTTTATGATCCCATCTAGGTATTGGTATGTGGGACTTGGTGCGTAAATTATTCTGAGCCTGTAAGTGCATGTTTCGGCAAAGAGCCTGTAAATAATCTTGAATATCCAATATTATCTTTCTAAATCGTCGTTATCTTTACTCAATCTGTATTGGATAGCGTGATTGCTTTAAGTCAAAACTGGCGATTAAATATAATGCGCTTTCACGTTCAGTCAGTTTTGCTTGATCTCTTATGTTCTCTTTGTTCTTAAGAATTTCTGTATCAGGGTAGAAATATGAATGCTTATCTTGCGGCGAATATTTACTCATTTTAATCAAAGTTATTAACTAGCTTAACAGCTTCTTCTGATGTGATTTTCTTCTCCACTAGCTTATTTAAAACCTCAAGCGTTCTTTCAGTTGGTACTATACCTTCTAAGGCTAATGAGCCTATAGCTTGATCTAATATTTTTTTCTTTCTTCAATAGAATCTGTGTATACTGCTTGATTGCCCACTTTAAACTCCGTAATTGAAAATAATATTATAACTAGTCCCTTACTGCTTTTTAAACATCATATTGACAAAGAAAAGATGTAATGATCCAGCATAATTTTCATAACCTTTCAATATCTTAAATGTTTAGTGTTTTCGTTCATAGATTAAGTTCATTAGGGATGTTGCTGTATCTGGATAATGTCGCTCATTTATTAAATTAATTTTAATTGAAGGAAATAACTCTTCAATGTCATTTTGAAGGCCACCTAAAGTAAATAAGCATGTTCCGACAGGATAGGTAATCATAATATCTAAATCACTGTCTTCCGTATCTTCACCTCGTGATACAGATCCAAATACTCTTGCCTTTTCTATTTCTGGATATTTAGCAAAGAGCTCCAGCAATTTGCTGTAGTTTTGTTTTAAAAGTTCGGATGGTTTCATAACAAAAGAAAAAACCCCATAAAATCAATGTCTTATGGGGCTTATGCAGTTCTATACAATCCTATGCAATATAGGCAATGGTAGGCGGTACCGGAGTCGAACCAGCGACCTCTACGATGTCAACGTAGCGCTCTAACCAACTGAGCTAACCGCCTATATTTGATAAGAAAATGATTATAGGGCGTACTTTTAATTTTGTCAAACTCACCCGCCGTTTTATTCAATATTTAAGGCCTGTTCACGTAATTGTTCTACATGGAGTTTCATTTCAATAACGGCGTTAGTATTGTCCAAGGATGCTGATTTGGAGCCTATGGTATTGATTTCCCTATTCATTTCCTGAAACAGGAAATCTAAACGTTTACCCAGGCTTTGCTTATTTTTAGTGTTGTTTTTTGGAAGTGGCTTAGTCACTTCTTCTGGGTGAAGTTCAGCTGCGCTTGGCCCATCGTGTTTATTACTTAATAAAGAGCTTAATTCACTGGTATGTGATTTTAAGCGTGTGATTTCCTCGGCAATATCCACACGCATACCAAAGAGGGCGCTTTCTTGGGCGATGCGCATAGATAGCTCTTCACCCGATATTTGCTCAAAGCCATTAGGGGCAACGGCTTGTAGGGCTTCTGTCAGACGTTGTTGGATTTTTTCTTTTTGTGCCTGGATTAAATCGTCTTGGCGCAGTTCAAGTTGAGTAACTAGGGCTAGAATCGCTTCGGCGTAGCCTAACATAGTATCAGCTAATCTAGCGCCTTCTCTTAAACGCATAGCCTTGAACTCCTTAATCGCTAAATGCACCGTGTCTAAACAACGCTCATAAATTAACTGCCAGCGTTGTGCTTCTTCATTTTGCTCAGCTTCCGAGCTTTGTGCTAGGGCTTGTGCTGTTTTGGCTAATTGCACAATCTCCGTAAAGCCTGGCGTCGGCATATCTGGAAAGTACTGCCGTACTTTTTTAATTTCTGTTAAGACCGGCGTCATGGCCTCCGCACTAAATTCAGTTTGCTCCTCAAAAAGCGCAGGTTTGAAGCTGATCTTTAATTCGGCTTTGCCACGCTGTAAATGTTGTGCAAGTACTTCTCGGAGCTGCTCTTCAAGTACTTTAAAATCTTCAGGCATGCGTAAGCTCAAGTCCAAATAACGGTTATTCACGCAACGCAACTCCACTGAAAGTGTGCCGTATTCAAACTCTGTTTTGACATTACTAAAAGCAGTCATGCTGGAAATCATTTTAAGTCCCTTAAAAGTGCGGTGCCAATGGTATAAAACTCACGATAAAGCCTTATAATATGGCATATCTGAATATTTGTAAAAATTATCGAGGAAATTATGCCTAACACACCCTTTAGTATTGATATTCAACGGCCTTCCGGACGTGAAATTTCTGCCATGCGTCAGGTTAAAATTACTCGCAATTTTACGCCTTATGCTGAGGGTTCGGTACTGATTGAAGTAGGGCAGACAATCGTACTATGCAATGCCAGTGTGCTGGATAAGGTACCACCTTTTTTAAAAGGCAAAAATCAAGGTTGGGTGACTGCCGAGTATGGTATGTTGCCGCGTTCAACCCATAGCCGTTCTGAGCGAGAGGCGGCACGTGGTAAGCAGAGCGGCCGTACTCAAGAAATTCAACGTTTAATCGGTCGCAGTTTGCGTGCGGTGACAAATCTCTCTAAACTCGGTGAACGTACGATTCATTTGGACTGTGATGTGATTCAAGCCGATGGTGGCACCCGTTGCGCTTCAATTACTGGTGCTTGGATTGCTTTGGCAGATGCTGTATCGAAGCTGCTGAGGGAAAAGCAAATTGATGATAATCCCTTAAATGACCGTGTTGCTGCGGTTTCAGTAGGTATGTGGCAAGGACACCCCATTCTGGATCTCAATTATGAAGAGGACGCATCATGTGATGCTGATATGAATGTGGTGATGACAGGCAGTGGTCACTACGTGGAGATTCAGGGCACGGCTGAGGGACAGGTTTTTTCTAAAACTGAATTAGATGCCTTATTGAGCCTAGCAGGTAAGGGCATTGCCCAACTATTGCGCGTGCAGCAAGACGCTTGGCCCCAACTATAACCGATTAATCAGCAGCTTATGTCTTTACTTACTACCCTTGATGAGATTGTTTTAGCTTCAAATAATCAGGGCAAACTCAAGGAGTTTGTCGCTTTATTTAATCAGTATGGGATTAGCATCAGAGCGCAGGGCGAGTTTCATGTCGCCGAGTGTGACGAGCCTTTTCATACATTTTTGGAAAATGCCCTAGCCAAGGCACGTCACGCCAGTAAAGAGACGGGTTTAGCAGCGATTGCCGATGATTCAGGTATCGTTGTGCCAGCGCTTAAAGGCTTTCCCGGTGTGATGTCAGCACGCTATGCGACCTTATTCGGCGAGCCAAAGTCAGATGCCAATAATAACGCCTGTTTAATCCGTCAATTACAAGCACATAGCGACAAATCAGCGGCCTATATAGCGGTGCTTGTCTTTGTTCGACACGCTGACGATCCGGCGCCTATAGTGGCGCAGTCCTGGTGGCATGGGGTGATTGTGGAGGAACCGCGTGGAGCCAATGGCTTTGGTTATGACCCGCATTTTTATTTGCCTGACTATGGCCTGACGGCTGCCGAGATGGAGCCTACACTTAAAAATAGTTTAAGCCATCGAGCCGCTGCTTTAAAAAAATTAATTGCAGAAATGGATGAAGCGCAGCAGTGAAGACCATTCCAATTCACCGCTCCACCACCGTAGCTAAGGTAGCCTCTCAGCCAGGGGATTCATTAGGTGGCGCACGACCACAGTTTGTAGAGACATTGCCACCTTTGTCGCTCTATGTGCATGTGCCATGGTGTGTGCAAAAGTGTCCTTATTGTGATTTTAATTCACATGCCTTACAGGGTGGTATTCCAGAAGCGCATTATTTACAGGCCTTGGAAGCGGATTTAATACATCATTTGCCGCATATTTGGGGACGCACCATACACACCGTCTTTATTGGTGGTGGTACCCCAAGCCTCCTTTCTGCAAAAGCCATGGACCATTTGCTAAGTATGTTAAGAAATCTCTTAGGCATTGTTCCCGCGATTGAAATTACGATGGAGGCTAATCCCGGTACGGTCGAAGCGACTAAATTTAAGGAGTTTGCCGCAGCCGGCATTAATCGCTTATCATTAGGCATTCAAAGTTTTAATAACGAGCATTTGCATACGCTGGGACGTATTCATAGTGCTGAAGAGGCTATGACTGCGATTGAGATTGCACAGCGCTATTTTCCACGGATTAATCTGGATCTGATGTTTGCCTTACCTGCTCAGAGCTTGTCAGATCATGAACGCGATTTACAGCAAGCCTTAGCTTTTGGTACTGAACATTTATCACTCTATAATCTAACCCTCGAAGCAAATACGGTATTTGCTAAATATCCTCCTCCTAATCTGCCAGAGGAGGATTTGGTGGACGAGATGCTAGAGCAAAATATTGCCTTAACTTCAGCACAGGGCTTTGAGCATTATGAAGTATCTGCCTACGCCAAGGCAGGTGCCTATGCACGGCACAATGTGAATTATTGGCAGTTTGGTGATTATGTTGGTATCGGCCCCGGCGCCCACGGCAAAATCAGTTTCCCTGATCGTATTGTGCGGACGATGAATCAACGCTCACCACAAAACTGGATGGACAATGCAATTAAAGCAGATGGCTCGCATCAGGTGGAATGGCGTGAATTGCAAGCAGAAGACATTCCTTTTGAGTTTATGCTCAATGCCTTACGCCTAAGAGAAGGGGTGCCAGTAGGCTTATTTGAGGAACATACCGGTCTCTCGTCTTTACTGATGAAAAAGCCCTTGCAGCGTGCCATCGATAAGCAATTACTTGAAGACTCCGCTTTGGTATATAAAGCGACTGACTTAGGCTGGCGTTTTTTAAATGATTTGCAGGCGATATTTTTGGACTAAGTCGCATTAAAATTTGTTTACATTAAAATTCAGCAAATTGTAAAAAATTCCACACAAAACCGTTCATAATATAGTGTTAGCTATTAAATTTGTTGTTTCAGGAGAATTTCATGACAACCCCCACCCAGGTGCTTGAGCTTATTGGTCAACACGAAGTTAAATTTGTGGACTTACGCTATACCGACACCGTAGGTAAAGAGCATCATATGAGCATTCCGGCCAGACATTTAGACGAGGACTATTTCGAGTCGGGCTACGCCTTTGATGGCTCCTCTATACCCGGGTGGAAGGGGGTGGAGGCCTCCGATATGCTGTTAGTGCCGGATGCTAGCACGGCGCGTTTAGACCCTTTCCGCGAGGAAACCACCTTAATCATGAGCTGTGATGTGTTGGACCCGGTCGATCTTAAAGGTTATGAGCGTGCGCCTAGATCCGTTGCTAGACGTGCTGAAGCCTATTTAAAATCTACCGGTATTGGTGATACGGCCTTTTTTGGGCCTGAGCCGGAGTTTTTTGTTTTTGACGGTATCACCTGGAATGCAGAGCCACAGCATTGCAGCTTTAAGGTGACTACCGATCAGGGTCCCTGGGTTAGCAATGATGAGATGAATGGCCGTAATAACGGCTTTAGACCACGACATTTAGGTGGTTATGCGCCAGTACCACCGACCGATGCCTTTGCAGATTTTAGGGCTGAGGCTTGTTTACTATTAGAGCAACAGGGCGTGCCAGTAGAAATTCATCACCCAGAGGTGGCGACCGCCCAATTAGAAATTGGTACTCGTTTTTCTACCTTGGTTGAGCGTGCGGATTGGAATCAGATTTTAAAATATACTGTCCATAGTTTGGCTCAAATCTACGGCAAGACAGCTACCTTTATGCCTAAGCCGCTTTTTGGAACCAATGGTTCGGGCATGCACGTGCATCAGTCTATTTGGAAGGATGGTCAGAATATCTTCTCGGGTAATGGCTATGCCGGTTTGTCGGATACGGCATTGTTTTATATTGGTGGCGTGATTAAGCATGCACGTGCTTTAAATGCGATCACTAATCCGGGCACTAATTCGTATAAGCGTTTGGTGCCGCATTTTGAAGCGCCCGTGAAGTTAGCCTATTCTGCGCGTAACCGCTCGGCTTCCATTCGTATCCCGTATGTGAGTAGCCCTAATGGACGACGTATTGAGGTGCGTTTCCCAGATCCGTTGGCAAATCCATATTTATGTTTTGCCGCTTTATTAATGGCGGGTTTAGACGGCATTCAAAATAGAATTCATCCCGGTGATCCAGCCGATAAAAACCTCTATGATTTACCCCCAGAAGAGGATGTCAAGGTGCCAACCGTGGCTTCTTCTTTGGAGCAGGCCTTAGAGGCTTTGGATGGCGATCGTGATTTCTTGTTGGCTGGTGGCGTCTTTACCGACGATCTGATTGATGCCTATATCGAGCTGAAGATGAAAGAGGTGGATAGATTACGTGTCACGCCGCATCCCATTGAGTTTGAAATGTATTATTAATTTCAATTAAGCCATTGTAAAGGACGAGTTTTGAATCAAGACTCGTCTTTTTAAGTATTTGTACAGTATAGTAGTACTGGTACTAGTATATCGATTTGTCTTGTTACGCCTTTTAATAGTTGGGACAATTGTTTAAGAAGGTTTTTTAGCATTTGGAGATAAGCATGGCTAAAACATTGTACGACAAGTTATGGGATGAGCACGTAGTGCATCAACAGGAAGACGGTACCTGTATTTTGTACATTGACCGTCATTTATTGCATGAGGTTACCAGTCCGCAGGCGTTTGAGGGCTTGAAAATGGCTGGTCGTCAGCCATGGCGCATTAGCGCCAATTTGGCGGTAGAGGATCATAATGTGCCCACAGTGAATCGTGAACAGGGGATAGCGGATCCGATTTCCAAGCTACAAGTCGATACCTTGCAAAATAACTGCACCGAGTACAAAATCGTTCGTTACGGTATGGATGATATTCGTCAAGGGATTGTGCATGTGAGTGGTCCAGAGCAGGGCGCAACCTTACCCGGTATGACGGTAGTTTGTGGCGACTCTCATACCAGTACCCATGGAGCCTTTGGCGCCTTGGCTTTTGGTATCGGTACCTCCGAGGTTGAGCATGTATTAGCGACGCAGACCTTATTAAAGAAAAAAGATAAAAACATGCTGATTAAGGTCGAGGGTAAACTACCTTTTGGCTGTAGTGCCAAAGATCTCGTGCTACATGTGATTGGTGTGATTGGTACTGCCGGTGGCACTGGTTATGCGATCGAATTCGGTGGCAGTGCTATTCGTGATTTATCGGTTGAGGGCCGTATGACCGTCTGTAATATGGCGATCGAAGCAGGTGCTCGTTCCGGTATGGTCGCAGTGGATGATAAAACCATTGAGTACTTCAAGGGACGCCCTTATGCGCCTAATGCAGAGCAATGGGAGCAGGCGGTCGCTTACTGGAAGACCTTGGTGTCTGACGAGGGTGCGCATTTTGATAAAGTCATTGAAATTGATGCCGCCGATATTCGGCCTCAGGTGACCTGGGGTACTTCACCGGAGATGGTCTTAAGTATTGAAGACAAGGTGCCTAATCCAGCTTCTGAAAGTGATGCGGTTAAGCGCTCAGGTATTGAACGCGCTTTATCCTATATGGGCTTACAGGCCGATATGCCGATGAATGAGATTAGGATTGATAAAGTCTTTATTGGCTCCTGTACTAACTCTCGTATTGAGGATTTGCGTGAGGCTGCTGCGATTGCCAAGGGCAGAAAGGTCGCCGCCAATGTGACTCAAGCGCTAGTGGTCCCCGGTTCAGGCCTAGTCAAACAACAGGCTGAGGCGGAGGGGCTGGATAAAATTTTCTTAGAGGCTGGTTTTGAATGGCGAGAGCCGGGTTGTTCTATGTGTTTAGCGATGAATGCTGACCGTTTAGAGCCGGGTGAGCGCTGCGCCTCGACCTCTAATCGTAACTTTGAAGGGCGTCAGGGCATGGGTGGACGTACCCATTTAGTTAGTCCGGCGATGGCTGCCGCGGCTGCGGTTAGTGGCCATTTTGTTGATGTTCGTCAATTAGGAGAGTAAGCATGGACGCATTTACTATTCATCAGGGCTTAGTTGCTCCCTTAGATCGTGCTAATGTTGATACGGATTTGATTATCCCCAAGCAATTTTTAAAATCCATTAAACGCACGGGTTTTGGTCCTAATTTATTTGACGAATTGCGCTATTTAGATCATGGTGAGCCGGGTATGGACAATACGAAGCGTCCTTTAAATCCGGATTTTGTGTTAAATCAAGATCGTTATCAAGGAGCATCAATTTTATTAGCTCGGGAGAACTTTGGTTGCGGTTCTAGTCGTGAGCATGCACCTTGGGCTTTGATGCAATATGGTTTTAAAGCCATTATTGCCCCATCTTATGCGGATATTTTCTTTAATAACAGTTTTAAGAATGGCTTATTACCGATTATTTTAAATGAAGCTGAGGTGGACAAACTGTTTACAGAGGTTGAGGCTAATCCTGGCTACGAGCTTCGGATTGACTTGGAGCAGCAGGAGGTTACTGCTCCTTCAGGCGATAGCTATCATTTTGACATTGATAGTTTCAGAAAGTATTGCCTACTGAACGGCCTTGACGATATTGGTCTAACATTGCGTGAAGCGGATAAAATTAAAGCCTATGAGGCCAAGCGCTTAGCTGAGAAACCATGGCTTGCCAACGTTGTGGCTTAATTTAAGACGACAATTATCAATCCACAGACCTTAAGGCATTTAAGGTCTGATTTTATAAAAAGATATCAATTATGACTTTTAAAGTAGCAGTTTTACCCGGTGACGGTATTGGTCCTGAAATTATGGCGCAGGCTTTGCGTGTACTAAAGGCCTTAGATTTGGAGCTGAGTTTTGAAGAGGCACCCGTGGGCGGTGCCGCTTATGAGAGAGACGGTCATCCTTTACCCGAGCGCACTTTGGAATTAGCAAAAAATGCAGATGCGATTTTGTTTGGCGCTGTGGGTGATTGGAAGTATGACGCCTTGCCGCGTCATTTACGTCCTGAACAGGCAATTCTTGGCTTACGTAAGGCCTTAGGACTTTTTGCTAATTTGCGCCCGGCCATTTTATACCCTGAATTAGCAAACGCTTCTTCTCTAAAGCCGGAAGTGGTCGCAGGTTTAGATTTACTCATTGTACGCGAATTAACTGGTGATATTTATTTCGGTACGCCACGAGGTGTGCGTAAGGTAGAAGATGGGCCATTCCAAGGTGAGGACGAGGGTTTTGATACCATGCGTTATGCTGATAGCGAGGTCCGTCGTATTGCCAAAATTGCTTTTGAAGCGGCTAAAAAGCGTCGTGGTAATTTACTCAGTGTCGATAAGGCCAATGTACTCGAAACCTCACAATTTTGGCGCAATATTATGATTGATGAGAGTCGTCATTATCCCGAGGTGGAGTTAAATCATATGTACGTGGATAATGCGGCGATGCAACTCGTGCGTGCACCTAAGGAATTGGATGTGGTTGTGACCGGTAATTTATTTGGCGATATTTTATCGGATGAAGCGGCGATGTTGACTGGCTCTATCGGTATGCTGCCTTCAGCCTCATTAAATGAAAAAAATCAGGGCCTTTACGAGCCAAGTCATGGCTCTGCACCAGATATTGCTGGCCAGGATATTGCTAACCCCTTGGCGCAAATTCTCTCTGCTGCTATGATGTTACGCTACAGCTTTGATCTGGAAGCACCCGCACAGCGCATTGAGGCTGCAGTGCGTCAGGTGTTGGCTGAGGGTTATCGCACGGCCGATATTTATGAAGCAGGTACTAACAAGGTCGGCACCAAAGCCATGGGTGATGCGGTATTAGCTGCGCTACAGGACTAAGCATTGTCAGTACAATTTAATCGTGACAATTAAAGCCGATTATCTACTCAGCTAGGGTGATAATGATATTATTTCAGATTAAGTATTTTTATAAGTGAGCAAATCTATGTCAAAAGCAGTTGGTCTTGTCGGTTGGCGAGGCATGGTGGGTTCGGTTCTCATGCAGCGCATGCGCGATGAGGGTGATTTTAAATTGATCGAACCGGTATTTTTCTCTACTAGCAATGTTGGTGGTGCCGCACCCGAATGGGCTGAAGGCGCAGCGCCTTTACAGGACGCCTATGATATCGACACGCTTAAGAAATTACCCATCATTGTAACTGCTCAAGGTGGCGATTACACCAATGAGGTGTACCCTAAGCTACGCGCAGCGGGCTGGGATGGCATTTGGATTGATGCGGCTAGCGCCTTACGCATGCACGATGACGCCGTGATTGTACTTGATCCAATTAACCGTGATTTAATTGATGCCTCGCTGAGCAAGGGGGTGCGTGATTTTATCGGTGGTAACTGCACTGTTAGCTGTATGTTAATGGGTGTTGGTGGTTTATTTAAAGCCGGTCTGGTTGAGTGGATGAGTAGTATGACTTATCAGGCAGCGTCTGGTGGTGGTGCACAGCATATGCGTGAGCTGTTGACGCAGTTTGGCATTATCGGCAACTCAGTTCAATCATTATTAGATGATCCTGCCTCGGCTATTTTAGACATTGATCGTCAGGTATTAGCTACGCAACGTGATGAGAGCCTACCACACAGTAACTTTGGCGTACCTTTAGGCGGTAGTTTAATTCCTTGGATCGATACTCAGTTGGACAATGGTCAATCACGTGAGGAGTGGAAGGCGCAGGCTGAGACCAATAAGGTGTTAGGTCGTAGCGGTGATGAGCTGATTCCGATCGACGGTTTATGCGTGCGTATCGGTGCCATGCGTTGTCATAGTCAGGCCTTAACCTTCAAGCTGAAAAAGGATGTGCCTTTAGATGAGATCAACGATATCATCAGTAGCAGTAGTGATTGGGCCAAATTAATTCCGAATGAACGCGAAGTGACGATGCGTGAATTAACACCGATTGCGGTAACGGGTACTTTAGATATCCCGGTGGGTCGTGTACGCAAGCTTAATATGGGTCCGGAGTATATTAGTGCCTTTACCATTGGCGATCAGTTACTTTGGGGGGCAGCAGAGCCTTTACGCCGTATGTTACGAATTGCCTTGGGTGAGCTGTAAATCCTAGCTGATTCAGTATTTGATTGTCTGAGCCTTTAGAAAGATGAAATTATTGCTTTTTATCAATGACCATGTCGCCATAAGTTTAGTGATACTTGTTGTCTTGATTGCATTATTCGTCTTTCTAGCTCAGAAAATATCAACGAGTGGTCGGAGCAATTGCGCAGAAGCTCAGCGTGACAAGTCCGGCACAGTGCCAAAGCCACGTGCTGCCTCCGAGCTCGATCAAAGTCCAGCTGCTAAAGCGTTTAGAGCCAAACTTAAAGAAATCAATCTCGATTTGGATAGCGATTGATGGCTAAGCATCGTATAGCTTTAGGTATTTCCTATCAAGGGCAGGCCTACTCGGGTTGGCAAATTCAAAGTGAACGTGCTACCGTGCAGGGGGCGGTGGAAGCAGCCCTCAGTCAATTTATTACCACACCCACGCAGGTTATTTGCGCCGGTCGTACCGATACCGGCGTGCATGCAATTAATCAAGTAGTGCATTTGGATACGGATGCTAGCCGTAGCGATAATTCCTGGGTACGCGGGGTTAATGCCTTTTTACCCCCGGATATACGGATTAAATGGGCGACCGAGGTGGCGGCGGATTTTCATGCTCGCTTTGATGCCAAAGCCCGTACCTATATCTATATTTTGCGCAATCACCCGGTTGCTTCGGCACTCCTCAATGGCTTAGTGGGGTGGTTTCATTTGCCTTTAGACTTAAAGCAAATGCAGGCAGCAGCTACTTATCTAGTGGGTACGCATGATTTCAGTAGCTTTCGTTCTTCAGAGTGTCAGGCGCATTCGCCGATCCGTACCATTTATGATTTAAGTATTCGTCAACAGGGTAATTTATTTATCTTTACAGTTCGTGGTGACGGGTTTTTACATCATATGGTGCGAAATATTGTTGGTTCTCTCGTCTATGTCGGTAAGGGAAAATATCAACCCGAGTATATGGCTGAAATTCTGGCGCATCGCGCACGTAAATACGCTGCCCCCACCTTTATGGCGGATGGTTTGTATTTAGCCCATATTGCCTATCCAAAACATTCGGGCATTAATCACTTATTGCCCGAATTAACACTCGCTGAAAGTCTGAACCACTTACTGAATGCGTAGTTTGCTTAGTTGCTCTTATCCATACGATCCGCACGCGCCGATGGGTTAGGGTGGGAGGCGAAGATGCTGGAGTTATTGCCACCTAGGGCGGCCAGTTTACGTAGCGCAGACACAGCCGGCTCCTTGCCTTTGCCATGCGCTTTTAAGACTTTAAGCCCGTAGGCGTCAGCTTCATACTCATGTGCTTGAGAGTATTGCGCATTGATTAGCTGATGACCTAATTGACCGATGGCGCCACTTGATAGGGCAGCGACTGGCGAACCACTGGAAGCAACCGCTTGTAGTGCTGCTGAGCTCAGTAATTGGGTGCGAGCTTGCTGCTTAGAGTGACCATGCACCACATGCCCGACCTCATGCCCAATGACATAAAGCAATTCATCATCCGTCATTTTATCCATCAGACCACTATAGACGCGAATACCGCCATTTGGCAGGGCAAAGGCATTAATTTCAGGGGTCACATAGACCTTATAATTTAACTGATGACCGCTATCGCTTTTAAGATTACGTGTGATGCGATTTAAGCGCTTAGTATAGGGACTGGAGGCAGAAGCCACCTTGTTTTCACCGTCCAGTTTTTGTTGGGTACGCACTCCTAAAGCTCGGATTTCACCATCGTCAATCGAAGCTGCGCTAGCCAAGGTACCAGCGGCACCAATCATACCGGCAATATCCATCCCTTGGCAGGCTGTTAAGCTAAGACTAATGGCGGCGGCTGCTAGTAGCTTTTTAGTCATGATTGTATTTCCTCAGTCAATTGAATTCAGATTAATAGCGCTTTCACTAAACTAAGCGCTTTGATATATTTGTTTGTAACTAATATACATGGCACAGTAAAGGCTCATTAGTAGTGATATTAAAATTAGTTGCAGTATAAATGCAAGAAAAGCGCCGACAGCGCCGAATGACATTGCAACAAAAATTAAATTCCATATCACATAGCCACCAAGCAAAACGGGTAGGCCTAACATGACAAAGGCGCCTAAATTACGCATCACGCCGATCACAGAAAAGACAATAGATTTTACAACTTCAGTGCCATTCCATAAAATTAATGAAGGGACAAACCAGTAGACTAGGGTGATCAGTAGCGAATAAACGATCATCACCACGATAGCAAAGACATTTATCGAGCTGGCGATAGCAGCATACGACTCCTCGGTAATCTCGGCTGCGGTGAGCGCATCGATGAGATGCGACATCTCACTTTCTTCAATCAAAGCGGGGGTGAAAAACATATTTAGGATGATAAAAATCCCCCCATAAAAAAAACCAGCCACTAGCAACGACTTCAGGATGTTATCCTGCTTAAAAACATCAACTAGCTCATTTAGACTAAAGCGCTTTCCTGCGTTGATATGATGGCAACATAGCAAAATAAAAGCGACATATAGCGGCTGCACCAAGGCCACACTAAATAAACCAAAAAGCCCTAGTAGCTGGATGCTAAAGATCGTATTTAAATGCCAGATAAAGGCGAGTAAAAGAAAAAACGCAGGGCGCTTTTTGAAAATAGCAAAGCCCTTGAGAAGCCAGTCGAAACCGGCGCTTGCTGGAAGTCTTAATGCTTGCATTAACAGTCCTTAGCGGATGGGTAAAGGCGGAATTTCGCCATCGGTACGAGCTTTAAGGATGCGCTCAAAGTGTGTAGGATCGTGTGGTTTTAAGCTTTGCGCTGGGCGTGGCAGATAAAAATCATAGAGTCTAGAAGTCCAAAATCTCAGTGCTGCTGCTCGTAGTGCAACTGGCCACAAGGCTCGCTCTGCATCGGTAAAGGACCGACCCTGGTGATAGCTATTAAGCCAAGCCTCCACTAACTCAGGTATTAATTCACCACTTTCGCGCTCAATACACCAGTCATTAACCGCAACGGCGACATCAAACAACCAGCGATCGACCCCAGCAAAATAAAAATCAATCACACCGCCTAAACTGGGGTGCTCGTAAGTGCCGTCAAATAAGACATTATCGCGGAACAGGTCACAGTGACAGGGACCTCCGGGCATTTGACGCCATGCATAGTCGCTTTGTATCTCTATCTGTTCGGCTAATGATTTTGCATATAAATCCTGTTGCGCAGGGCTAAGAAATTCTTTGATTTTTGGATAAGTCTCTTGCCACCAGCTTAAGCCACGTAAATTAGGCTGGTTTAAGGGTAGGTCATAGGCGGCAATATGCTGTCTAGCCTGAGCACGTGCCACGATTTCACAATGCCTAGCGCTCGGATGCGCTTCCCAACCACCGTTGAGACGCACCACAATACACATCGGTTTACCCTCAAACAAGCCCCAAATGGTACCGTCACGACGCTTTTGTGGCATCGGTACCGCCTGCTTTTTGAGCCCAAGACCATACATCAAATCCAAGTAGAAGGGGATTTGCTCCTGTGTCAGTACTTCAAAAATGGTCAGTACATACTCGCCCTGGGTGGTGCTCAAAAAGTAATTGGTATTTTCAATGCCGGCCGTGATGCCTTGCATTGACACAAACTCACCTAAATCATAATCTTGTAAAATCTTCTGAGCAGCTTCAGGAGAGACGGGAGTAAAAACAGCCATAGAGTTAATTTAATCTTATAAAATGGAAAATGCTTAGTAAAATAATGACTTTAGGGTGATTTTACCAGTCTATGCTGCGAAATCCTAATCAAGGCCAGCCTCGTACCCTAGATTTATTGTTTATTTTACTCACAATTAGCAAGCGCAATGATAAAGCGACGTTTAAATTATCTTCGTCGACGCCTAAGTAGTCGTCCTGTCTTTCACAGCCAAGCCATCTTATTGTTTTGGGCCTTATTGATGGGGGTGATCGGCGCCTTGGCCACCTTATTGTTTTTTCAAGGGGTTAAGCTCTTACAGTGGTTGATGGTGGGTAGGAGTGGCAGCATTAGTGATATCGTCAGTCAATACAGTACCTGGCAGACCTTGCTTTATCCAAGTCTTGCGGGTTTAGTTGGTGGCTTGTTGTTAACTTGGTCGGCTCGGATTAAGACTGACACCAACTCCGACTACATGGAGGCGGTTGCGCTTGGCGATGGTCGTCTTTCAATTAAGCAAGGCGTTTTGCGTATTCTGTCCTCCCTGACCGTGATCACCGCTGGCTTTTCCATCGGTCGTGAGGGACCGATGATTCATATGGGCTCCATGATTTCCTCGGCCATTGGTCGTTTTTTCTTTATGGATGCCAAGCAATTACGCTTAATTGTTGCATGCGGCGCAGCCGGTGCTGTGTCTGCCGCCTACCATACGCCCATTGCTGGGGCCTTATTTGTGGCAGAGATTGTGGTTGGTAGCATGTCCATGGTGATCGTTGCGCCTTTATTATTAGCTGCCATGACGGCCCATCTGACAACACGTTATTTCGGTAGTCATTATTTAGCCTATGAGGTGAATTTAGAAATTTCCTTAAGCGCTGAACTATTAATTGCTGCTGTGCTGGTCGGTTTATTAGGTGGGATCTTATCGCCACTTTTTTTAAAAACCTTGGACTGGGCTAAAAAGGGTTTCAAGTTTATCCCCTTACCATTGCCACTTCGCATGAGTTTAGCCGGTTTAGTGGTCGGCGTCTTTTTACTTTACGATCCTCGTCTAGCGGGCAATGGTGATTCGATTGTTTCTACCTTAATTCATGGAGCCGATTGGAACTGGCAGTTATTAGCCATGTTTTTATTCTTAAAAGTGGCGGCGACCTTAGTTTCCGTCGGCTCTGGTGCGGTCGGCGGGGTCATTACACCAATTATGTTTATCGGTGCAGCTGTCGCCTTGTTAAGCCTTAACACGGCGATGCTTGTCTTTCCCGAATTGCATTATTACAGTCCGGTTTTTGTGATTCTCGGTATGGGGGCATTTTTATCCGCTGCTTCCAGTGCGCCTTTAATGGCCATTATTATGATGGTGGAGATGTCTTATAACCAATCCTTAGTGGTGCCGGTGGTTTTTGCATGCGTTAGCGCTGCTTTTCTAGCACGTCGCATCAAAGGATTAGTGATGTTTAACGTCACCACGAACCGCGAAGAGGATATCCGCTTACGTCATCGCTTGAGTAATGTCCGCATTGAGCAACTGATTAACAAAAAGCCTGAAAATGTGATTCATGCCGATACGCTGGTGGGTGAAGCC
This sequence comes from Oligella sp. HMSC09E12, assembly GCF_001808505.1. NCBI lineage: Bacteria > Pseudomonadati > Pseudomonadota > Betaproteobacteria > Burkholderiales > Alcaligenaceae > Oligella > Oligella sp. HMSC09E12. The sequence goes on along the minus strand of NZ_KV793514.1, from coordinate 31,083 downwards.
ATTGATTTATTTACTGAACTCAGTGTGCGTTATCTTTATGTGATTAATGATAAAAATGAATTTTTAGGTGTTCTGGCGCATAAAGACATTACCCGTAGCCTCTTAGGTGCCTTAAATCTAGAGGAGCCTATCCCTGCGCATTTAATCTCACGCACCTATTTGGAGCCTTTACATTTGCGAATGACCTTAGATGAAGTGCAGGACGCTTTCGTCACTTATAATGGTGAGCGTTTACCGGTATTGGATTTTGCCGATCCGCCGCATTTGATGGGTGTGGTTTATAAATCCGAAGTGCTACGTCGCTATAGTGAGATAAAAAAATCCATCGATAAAAGTAGTGAAATCAAAATGAATCCCTTTATACGTGCCTAGTTTTTGATGAGTAATTGTATTTTAAACACTGTCGCTCAGCAGTCATTGTATGAGTCGGCCGCTAAGCCTTGGCGCTTATCCATCGCACCGATGTTGGATGTGAGCGATAGGCATGCGCGTTTTTTCTATCGTTTATTAGCGCCTAAGGCCTTACTTTATACTGAGATGGTAACTACCGGTGCCTTAGTTTATGGCGATGTGGCCAGGCATTTACAGTTTAATCAAGAAGAGCATCCGGTGGCCTTACAATTAGGTGGTAGTGAGCGCACAGATTTAGTGCATTCTGCAAAGCTCGGTGCGGCATGGGGCTATGATGAAATTAATTTGAATTGTGGCTGTCCCTCGGAGCGGGTACAAAAGGGTGCCTTTGGTGCTTGTCTGATGGCAGAGAGTGAGTTAGTGGCGGACTGTCTCAAGGCCATGCAGGATGCAGTCAGCATACCGGTGACAGTAAAGCACCGCTTGGGCCTGGATTACAGTGAGGATTATGGCTTTGTACGTGATTTCGTCGGCACCTTAATCCAAAAAAGCGCAACTCGCGTATTTATTGTGCATGCACGTAATGCCGTGTTAAAGGGATTATCACCAAAGGATAATCGTGATATCCCACCTTTACGCTATCAATGGGTGGCTCAGCTAAAGCAGGATTTTCCCGAGGCCCGCTTTATTTTAAATGGTGGTCTGAGTGAAGTGGCACAGATGTTTGAGCAAGCACAACGCTTTGAGGGCATTATGGTCGGGCGTGCAGCGTGGCATGAACCCTATCGCATTGGCGAAATCAGTCGCTTGCTATGGCCGGATATCGACCATCCTGATACCGATAGCCTGATTCAAAGCATGTATGACTATGCCGTGAGGCAGCATGCTGCAGGGGTGCCACTACGATTTGTGTTCAAGCCCTTACTTGGTCTATTTAATGGTCAAAAAGGGGCTAAATTATGGCGTCGAACCTTATCAGATGCGAGTCTGCTTAAAAAAGCGGATCCAAATTTGTTGTTAAAGACTTACGCTGAGTTCAAAAAACACAGCAGTTTTTTTTGCTCAAACTTAAACTAATTAGTTGATAGTGCAGCTCAAAAGGCGTAGCCACCTGTGCTTAGCACTCCTTAAATTGTATTCGCAAAAAGTCAAGCATTTAGGCTGTTAAAATTTAAATTCTTTAGCACTTAATTTCACTTGATTTTGCTGTGCTTTTATCATCTAATACTACATATTGTTTTTGAAAAACATATTTTCACTATATATAGGTTTTTTGGCTTTGCTTGGCACAGATGCGAAGTAAGTCCAAAAGGCCCATTTTTAAGGGTTGGCTCATGAATAAATCTCTTTTGGTGACCAAGCGAGACGGTCGTCAGGAAGCGCTTGATCTCGATAAAATCCACCGTGTCTTAGATTGGGCTGCCGAGGGCTTGGATAATGTCTCAGTTTCTCAGGTAGAGTTACGTTCGCAAATTCAGTTTTATGATGGTATTAAAACTGAGCATATTCACGAAACCATTATTAAAGCTGCCGCTGATTTAATCTCTGAAGAAGCACCGGATTATCAGTTTTTAGCTGCTCGTTTAGCCATTTTCCACTTGCGCAAAAAGGCCTACGGTGAGTTTGAACCACCACGATTGTATGAGCATGTACAAAGGATGGTTGCGGATAATCGTTACGATGCACACTTGCTAGAGGACTATAGCGAGGCGGAATTTGATGAAATGGATTCCTTTTTGGTGCATGGGCGCGACTTAAACTTTGCTTATGCGGCAGTGAATCAGTTACAGGGTAAGTATTTAGTACAGAATCGCGTGACTGGTGAGATCTTCGAAAGTCCGCAATTTTTGTATGTGCTAGTGGCTGCTTGCTTATTTTCAAAATACCCTAAAAGCACGCGGCTACAGTATGTTAAAGACTTCTATGATGCCATTTCCACCTTTAAAATTTCTTTGCCGACGCCCATTATGGCTGGGGTGCGTACACCCACACGTCAATTCAGTTCATGCGTCTTAATTGAATGTGACGATAGTCTGGACTCAATTAATGCCACCAGTGCCGCCATCGTACGCTATGTGTCTCAGCGTGCCGGTATTGGTATTAATGCCGGACGTATACGTGCGGTGGGTAGTGCGATTCGTGGTGGTGAAGCCCAGCATACCGGTTGTATCCCGTTTTATAAGCACTTCCAAACAGCGGTTAAATGTTGTTCTCAGGGCGGGGTGCGTGGTGGTGCGGCGACCTTATTCTACCCAATGTGGCATTTAGAGGTTGAGTCCTTATTAGTACTTAAAAATAACCGTGGGGTTGAGGAAAACCGCGTGCGCCATATGGATTACGGTGTACAGATTAACCGTTTACTCTATCAACGTCTGATTAAAGGTGGCAATATCACCTTATTCTCACCCTCGGATGTGCCTGGCTTATATGATGCCTTCTTTGCCGATCAGGATGAGTTTGAACGCTTATATGTACAGTACGAACAGGATGAGTCAATTCGTAAGCGTTCGGTTAAAGCTGCCGACTTATTCTCCCTAATGATGCAAGAGCGGGCTGGTACGGGTCGTATTTATATTCAAAACGTTGACCATTGTAATACGCATAGCCCATTTAATCCGCAGGTGGCACCGGTGCGTCAATCGAATTTATGCTTAGAGATTGCGTTACCGACCAAGCCTTTAGATGATATTAATGATGAAAAGGGCGAGATTGCGTTATGTACGCTATCTGCCTTTAACTTGGGTGCGCTTGAGTCTCTAGATGAATTAGAGCATTTAGCGGATTTGATTGTACGTGCCTTAGATGCTTTACTAGACTATCAAGACTATCCAATTAAAGCGGCGAAAATTGCCACCATGAATCGTCGTACTCTGGGTGTCGGCGTGATTAACTTTGCATATTATTTAGCTAAGAACGGCGCTCGCTACTCCGACGGCAGTGGTAATGCCTTAACTCATCGTACTTTTGAAGCCATTCAGTACTATTTGTTAAAGGCATCAATGAATTTATCTAAGGAATTTGGTCCTTGCTTAGCCTTTAATGAAACAAGCTATGCCGAAGGCATTTTGCCTATTGATACTTATAAAAAGGATATTGACGCATTCTGCCAAGAGCCTTTACATTTGGATTGGGAATCTTTGCGCGAAGAAATTAAAACTCACGGTTTGCGTAACTCAACCTTAACGGCCTTGATGCCTTCAGAAACCTCAAGTCAGATTTCTAATGCCACTAACGGGATTGAACCACCGCGCGGACTGATCACGATTAAGGCTTCCAAAGACGGTGTGTTACGTCAAGTGGTACAGGAATATCGTCGCTTAAAGCATCAATACGAGACCTTATGGCAAATGCCATCCAATGACGGCTACCTACGTTTAGTCGGTATTATGCAGAAGTTTGTCGATCAAGCCATTTCTGCTAACACTAACTATGACCCGTCACGTTTTGCTGGTGGTCGTGTGCCCATGAGTGAATTATTAAAGGATTTACTCAATGCGTATAAATACGGTCTTAAAACCTTGTACTACCATAACACGCGCGACGGCGCACAAGATGATCAAGGTGATTTAGTCACGATGAGCGGTGCTGAAGACGACGATTGCGCAAGCGGTGCGTGCAAAATTTAATCTGCTTCATTCATAGACGGCACTTAAACTGACTGCTTTTAGCTAAGGCTTCTTTAAGTGCCTCCACTAGTTTTTTATTCGAGTTTTTATGCTATATAGTACCTTTAATGAAACCCCCAATAATGCGCTTTTAGAACCGATGTTTTTCGGTCAGAGTGTGAATGTGGCGCGCTACGATCAGCAAAAATTTGAGGTGTTTGAAAAGCTCATTGAAAAGCAATTATCCTTCTTCTGGCGTCCGGAAGAAGTCGACGTCTCACAGGATAGAATTGATTATGCAAATTTGCCTGAGCATGAAAAGCATATATTTATTTCTAATTTAAAGTATCAAACTTTGCTTGACTCCATTCAAGGGCGTAGTCCAAATGTGGCCTTCTTGCCGATTGTGTCGCTACCGGAGTTAGAGACGTGGATTGAGACGTGGTCATTCTCAGAAACCATTCACTCTCGCTCTTATACCCATATTATTCGTAATATCATCAATGATCCCTCCGTGGTATTTGATGGTATTGTCAGCAATGAGCATATTTTAGAGCGTGCGCGTGATATCTCGAAATACTATGATGATTTAATCCGCACTGTGTCCTTATATCAACTCTTTGGTGAGGGTACGCATACGCTAAATGGCAAGCAGGAGAGCGTCAGTCTTAGAGAGCTTAAGAAAAAGCTTTATCTCTGCCTCATGTCGGTCAACATTTTAGAAGCCATTCGTTTCTATGTGAGCTTTGCTTGCTCCTTTGCCTTTGCCGAAAGAAAACTGATGGAGGGAAATGCGAAGATTATTAAATTAATCGCACGTGATGAGGCCCTGCATCTGGTGAGCACCCAGCATATGCTGAACTTAATGCGGAGTGGTCAAGACGATCCGGAAATGGTCGATATTGCCAAAGAACTTGAGCAGGAATGCTTTCAAATGTTCAAAGACTCGGCCGAACAGGAAAAGGAATGGGCTGCTTATTTATTTAAGGACGGCTCGATGATTGGTCTAAACCGCGATATTTTATGTAAGTACGTGGAGTACATTACCAATACACGCATGATGGCGGTGGGTCTTCAACCTGCCTTTGAAGGCGCTACCCAAAACCCCATTCCTTGGATTAATGCTTGGTTATCCTCGGATAATGTACAGGTAGCCCCACAAGAGGTAGAAATCAGTTCCTACCTTATCGGTCAAATTGATGCTGAAATTAACCCAGACGACTTATCAGGCTTTGAGTTATGAGTCGAGTCTATACATGGGACGGTAGCTTTGAACTCTTAAGCGGTGAGACCATGCTTGAGGGTCTAGAACGTCAAGGCTATGTGGTTGAGTATCAATGTCGAGCAGGTTACTGCGGCTCATGTCGTACCCCCTTAGTTGATGGTCAGGTGGAGTACCTCATTGAGCCCTTGGCTTACATCAATCCGGATGAGGTACTGCCTTGTTGCTGCCGCCCAGCACCGGAGGCGAGGGTGGATGTTGAGGTCTTAACAAATAACCGCAATCATAGCGATGAGGCAAACTCAGAGGCGTGGGATGAGTCGTTAGTTAAGCTCTTCTAAGCTAACAGCCCGGAACAATTGTGTTCCGGGCTGATGCTTTTAATAGATCGCACTGACGGGTACGTCTTCATTATCAATCGTCTTTTGTACCGCTGCGTAGATACGTTCATCACTCAGCACCTGCGCCATATTTTTATCGAATAAAAAGCAGTCAATTAAGGGTTTTAGCGACTGCTGATCGCTACAGACCAAGGCCCATACCCCTTCTTTACTATCAGTACCGCGCATCACATAGCCTAAATCGGCTAAGGCCTCCAGTACATTGTGAATATTCAAATAGTTACTTGGAATCATCGCCATCAGTTGGGATTCGCTAAGTCCGGGTTGCTGCTGCCTGGTTTCATTCAGGGCACGGATGACTTTGATAGCAAGCAGTAGCCGGGCGCCAGAATGGCTATCCTTAGCAATCACACCACGACGGATTTGCGGCATCAAAGAAACAATATAGGCGCCCAACAATAACACTAGCCAAGACATATAAACCCAGATCAAAAAGATTGGCAAAATAGCAAAGGCACCATAAATCAGGGTATAGGTCGGGAAATAGCTAAGGTAAAGGGTAAAGCCGTTGCGCATTATTTCAAAGATTATGGCGGCAAAAAAACCACCCACCATCGCATCGCGGAATTTAATACGACGATTAGGCACCATCAAATAAAATAAACTCATTAAAAAGCCAGAGAAGATAACGGGCACAATAAAGCTAATTAAGCTTTTCAAAAAGGAGAAGCCTGCCACCATCGTTTGTTGTAAAAACATGGCACTAGCCCACAAACTAAGCGCTAAGGCAAAAGGCCCTACCGATAAAATCGCCCAAAATACTAAAATGCGCTGAAATAGTGGACGTGGCTTTTTGATTTGGAAAATCTGATTTAAGGCATCCTCAATGGTCATCATCAACAAAATGGAGGTGACAAATAAAAATATGGTACCAATGGCTGTCAACCGGGTTGCCGCATCAGCAAAACTATTTAGGTAGGATAGGACTTGATTAGAAATGCTCTCAGGGAACAGACTACGACTTAAAAACTCATCCAAATAAAACTTAAAGTCATTAAAAATTGGAAAGGCCGTAAATAAAGCCAGTACCACCGCTAATAAAGGCACGGCTGAGGTTATGGAGGTGTAAGAGAGGCTGGCAGCCTTGCTCGTTAAGCCCTCATTGAGTAAGCGAGAAAGCGCAAGCAGCAATACGTCTTTATAAAAGCGCCAATCCCCGCGAGAGTCGCGCTGATTCATAATAAAAATACTGTCATCGGAAAAGCTTTCTTCAGCCGCTGGTGGTTGGGGCGTGTTCTTTTCCATCGCAGGTAAACTCATGGTTTCTTCTCTAGTAGGTGTGATTTAGTTGATGGCGGATAATTTATTTAAGCCGCCGCTCACGCAGCCTAAAAATATAGCATACAATAGGCTATCAGTATAACCGTCTTAGCCTTATGAGCACGATACCTTTAAACCCACATTATCGATATATCGCCTTTATCGGCACGGCCTTATTATTTATACTTTGTGTGCTTTGGGAGTGGATCCTAAGTCCAGTTGAGCCGGGCGGCACATTACTAGTGCTAAAGGCCTTACCGTTATTATTTCCATTGTATGGTTTATGGCGCGGTAGCTTATACACGATGCAGTGGACTTCCATGATGATTTTACTTTATCTGATGGAGGGAGTAGTACGCTGGATGAGTGATACCACGACACTGTCGCAGCAGCTAGCCTTAGTTGAAACCTTATTGGCGATGATCGTATTTTTTGCCACGATCATGTATGTACGACCGGCCAAGCGTGTGGCCAAACAGCGCAAAAGAGCGGGTCAATAGCAGTGCTTAGGATACATTTATGAAGTCACTAAAAGTTTCTAATTCCTTTGCCGAATTGTCACCCGAGTTCTATACCCGGCTTAAGATGCAGGGTCTGCAACATGAGGTGCAGCTAGTGCATGTCAACCCCTGGGTGGCAAGCCGTTTAGGCATTGATGAGACAATTTGGCAGAGCCGGGAGTTTCTTGAAGTCATGTCGGGTCAGCGTGATTTACCTGGCGGTGTTACGTTAGCGGCGGTTTATAGCGGCCACCAATTTGGCGTCTGGGCAGGTCAGTTAGGCGATGGTCGGGCACATTTACTGGGAGCCTTAGCCTGCGCATCGGGTGGTACGCCCTTAGAGATTCAGTTAAAAGGCGCTGGTTTAACACCGTATTCACGCATGGGCGATGGGCGAGCCGTCTTACGTTCCAGTATTCGTGAGTATTTAGCAAGCGCTGCGATGGATGGTTTAAACATACCCACCACCTTGGCCTTATCCATTACTCATTCGCAGGATCGGGTGCGCCGTGAGGGTATTGAGACAGCAGCTATCGTCTCACGGGTCGCTCCTAGCTTTATACGTTTTGGCTCATTCCAGCATTGGTACGCTAATCAACGTCCGGACTTGTTGCAGGAGCTGCTAGACTATGTGTGCGCTCACTTTTTTGTTGATGAATTACAAGCGAGCTATGCCAATCCAAAGGATAAGATCTTAGATTTTCTGGATCTGGTCACCCAAAAAACCGCCCATTTGATGGCGCATTGGCAAAGCGTCGGTTTTGTGCATGGGGTAATGAACACGGATAATATGTCCATCTTAGGGCTGACCATTGATTATGGTCCCTATGGCTTTATGGAGAATTTTTATCCAAATTGGGTCATTAATCATAGTGATCAGGGAGGGCGCTACGCCTTTGCCCAACAGGTCAATATCGCATTATGGAATCTGCATCAACTGGCTATTTCATTTTCTATTTTGGGCCTGTCAGAAGCTGATTTAAGAGAGGTGTTAGCAGGCTATGAATCGTATTTCTATGATAAATACTTTGAAATACATGCTCAAAAACTCGGTCTAAAGCAAATTACCAAGGCTGATGAAGATCTTTTTAATGATTTTTGGCGCTTAATGGCAAGCCAGGCCAGTGATTTTACCCTCAGTTTTAGACGCTTGGCTGCCATTGATCGTGATGAAGCTGCTTGGCTTGCGCTATTTCCCCAAGCGGCAGAGGCAAAGGCATGGTTACAGCGCTATAGGGTGCGATTAAAGCTAGATAATCTTAGCATTGAAGCGCGTCAAGCCATGATGAATCGCATTAATCCACTCTATACCCTAAGAACCTATATGGCTCAAGAAGTGATTGATGAGGTGCAAAATGGCTCCTTTGAACTGATTGATTTTATGATTCGGATTTTACAAAATCCCTACATTGTGCATCCGGGGGCAGAGCGTTATGCGGAGCCGACGCCTATTGAAAAACAAAATAGCTTCCTGAGTTGTTCATCTTAATAGGTAGCGATCTTCAGTATAATCAATTATTCAAGTTAATTTTTGCATAGGAAGTTACATGGCTGGTAACACACTTGGTCGTTTTTTTGCAGTTACTAATTTTGGAGAATCACATGGTCCGGCCATTGGTTGTGTGATTGATGGTTGCCCGCCGGGTGTCGCACTGAACGAAGCGGATATTCAGCATGACTTAGACCGTCGACGCCCCGGTACTTCACGGCATGTGACACAACGCCAAGAGCCCGATAGGGTAGAGATACTCTCTGGTGTTTATGAGGGTAAAACCACAGGTACCCCCATTGCTTTACTGATCCGTAATCAGGATCAACGCAGCAAGGACTATGCCAATATCACGGATCGTTTCCGACCAGGCCATGCTGATTATAGTTATTGGCATAAATACGGTATTCGCGATCCCCGTGGGGGTGGTCGTTCTTCGGCTCGTTTAACAGCGCCTACCGTAGCAGCCGGTGCCATCGCTAAAAAGTGCTTGGCGCTACGCTACGGCACACAGGTACGTGCTTATATGAGTCAATTAGGTCCGATCCAAATTCCTTTCCAAAGTTGGGACGAAGTGGCTAACAACCCATTTTTTGCGCCGAATGCCGAGATTATTCCTGAATTGGAAAGTTTTATGGATCAGTTACGACGCGATGGTGATTCTATCGGCGCCCGCATTGAGGTGGTAGCTTCCGGGGTGCCTGCGGGTTTGGGTGAGCCCATTTATGATCGTTTAGATGCCGATATAGCCCATGCCATGATGGGGCTCAATGCCGTTAAGGCAGTCGCAATTGGTGCTGGTTTTGATAGTGTGAGTCAACGTGGTTCTGAACACGGTGATGAAATCACACCAACGGGTTTTTTATCAAATCATGCCGGCGGTATTTTAGGCGGTATTTCAAGTGGTCAGGATATTACGGTATCGCTTGCAATTAAGCCTACCTCTAGCATTCGTATCGAGCGTCGCTCGGTGACAACTGCCAATGAGCCTATTCAAGTTCAGACCTTGGGTCGACATGATCCCTGTGTCGGTATCAGAGCCGCACCGATTGCAGAGGCATTACTCGCTATTATTTTAATGGATCATAGTTTGCGTCAAGCAGCTTATCAAGAATATAAAGGCCTTGAATAGCAAATTCTGATATCATTTTGCTAATAAAAACTAATTATCTATAGCGTATGTCTATTTATAATGACTGCGCTTATTTTTAACACAGCTATAGGAACTCCTATGAGTAAAGAAGTCGTATTTACGGATAAAGCCCCGGCCGCACTCGGTCCATACTCGCAAGCAGTTAGCAGCAGTGCAAATTCTATCGTCTTTATTTCTGGCCAGTTAGGTCTAAATCCGGAAACGGGTGAATTAGTGTCAGCACAGTTTGAAGAGCAGGTAAGACAGGCCATGAGCAATTTAAGCGCTGTGATTGAAGCGGCGGGTGCTAGCATGGAGGATATTCTACGTGTTGGTCTTTATCTAACTGACCTAAATAATTTCGGTATTGCCAATAGTGTGATGCAGGAGTTATTTCCCGAGCCATATCCTGCGCGCTCTACCATTGAAGTGTCCGCTTTACCCAAGGGGGCGCAATTCGAAATTGACGCTGTGCTAGCGCTCAACAAGTAGTTGCCACCGAGCACATAGAGGTGCTTGCTACGCTAACATGCGTTTTACTAAGTGCCTTTATTCAGCATAGGAAAGCACCTCAGCATGACCCCCAGTAACAAGTCCCGCCTAAGCGCCACCGAGCAAAAACTGCACAAGCTCGGCTTGGTGGAGCCGATGGACTTTGTTTTGCACATGCCTTTACGCTATGAGGATCATAGTCGTATTCATAAGATAGCAGAATTAACCCCTGGGATGCATGCGCAGCTTGAGGGTACCATCAGCTCAGTACGGGTAGTGCACCATGGACGCCGCCAATTAACGGCGCTGTTTAAGGATCAAAGCGGTAGCATCCAACTGCGTTGGTTGCATTTTTACCCCAGCCAAAAAGCTGCCCTTGAAAAAAAAGGACTTCTTCGCATTCGTGGCGAGGTGCGCGGCAGCTATCAATGGGGCTTAGAAATGGTGCATCCTAAATTATTAAAAGCAGGGGAGAGCTTAAAAAACAATTTAGTCCCTATTTATCCTACGACCGAGGGTCTTAGCCAAGAGGTACTTAGCGCAGCTATCCATAAGCACTTAAAAAGTTGCGTCTTGGAAGACACTTTGTCAGCTGACATCCGTGAGCGTTTTGATTTAATGGAAATTAATCAGGCCTTGCAGTTGTTACATGAACCCCCTTTAGGGACAGCGATTGAATCGTTGCAGCTACGCTATCACCCAGCCTGGGAGCGTTTAAAATTTGATGAAATGCTGGCCCAACAAATCGCCATGTATTTAGCGCGTCAGCGGCGTAGTGCCTTGAAGGCACATGCACTTTCAAGCCTCAAAGGTCCTTTATATCAGCAGGTGCTAGCACGTTTTTCTTATCCATTAACCGCTGCCCAAGAGCGCGTCTTGGCTGAGATTGAGAACGATCTGAGTCGAGCCTTTCCTATGCATCGCCTTATTCAGGGGGATGTGGGCAGTGGTAAAACCATTGTGGCGGCCTTAGCGGCGACTTTTGCCTTGGAGCAGGGGCTGCAAGTTGCCTTAATGGCACCGACCGAGCTATTAGCCGAACAACACTTTCGTAAAATCCAAGCATGGTTTGCGGCTACGGGAGTCGCCGTTGTGTGGCTTAGTGGCAGTATGAAAGCAAAGGATAAGCGTGAAGCTTATGAAGCCATTGCCAATGGCACAGCGCAGTTCATTGTTGGCACCCAAGCCTTAATTCAAAAGGATGTTAACTTTCATCAATTGGCTTTAGTGATAGTGGACGAACAGCATCGCTTTGGTGTAGGTCAGCGTTTAAGCCTTAGCGAAAAGGGCTTAATCAATGAAGCTCACCCTCAAGCAGACAGCGCTACAGTACCGAGACCGGAGACTGTAGATGCCGAGTCCATCATCTATCCGCACCAATTAAATATGAGTGCTACGCCGATTCCTCGTAGTTTGGCGATGACTTTTTTATCTGACCTTGATGTCTCTGTGATTGATGAATTACCACCTGGGCGACAGCCGGTAGAAACTAAGCTACTGGATAATAAACGACGGGATGAGTTAATCACCTTGATAGCAAATGCCTGTCATGAAGCTAAGCAGGTGTATTGGGTTTGCCCGTTGGTGGAAGAAAGTGAAGCTTTACAATTGCAGACAGCGGAAGAAACCTATGCGCGTTTAGCTGCTGAATTAGTAGGTATTCGGGTGGGCTTAGTGCACGGTCGCCTAAAAAGCGAAGAGAAAAATCGTATCATGCAGGATTTTCAACAGCATAACATCGATGTATTGGTAGCGACCACCGTGATTGAAGTTGGGGTGGATGTGCCTAATGCCAATATTATGGTGATTGAGCATGCGGAACGTTTTGGTTTGGCTCAATTGCACCAGCTACGAGGTCGGGTCGGACGAGGTCAGGACAAGGCCATTTGTTTATTACTTTATCAGCAACCCTTATCGGAAACAGCCAAGCTTCGCCTTAAAGCCATGTATGAAACAAATGATGGCTTTGAAATTGCTCGACGCGATTTAGAGCAACGTGGCCCAGGAGAGTTTTTAGGTTTGAAGCAATCGGGCACTAGCCTAACTCGTTTTATTAATATCGACGAGGATGTAGCGATTGTAGAAGCGACTAAAGCCTTCGCCGTGGAGCTGGTACAACAGGATTTGCCCACAGCGCTAGCACATCAGCAACGCTGGGTGGGTATGAGTGCGGATTATTTACGCTCTTAACAGCGCTTCAGGCGCTTGAGTCTATAGGTTGAAAATGTATGACGTTAACTGAATTACGATATATTGTGGCCGTTGCGCGCGAGCGTCATTTCGGACGTGCGGCAGAAACGTGCTATGTGAGTCAGCCTACCTTATCGGTGGCCATTAAAAAATTGGAAGATGAATTAGGCGTGCTGATTTTTGAACGCGGTGGCACTGAAGTCGGCATCACGGCGATTGGTATGCAAATTATTAATCAAGCGCGCAAGGTGTTAGAGGCCAGTTCCGAAATTAAAGAAATTGCTCGCCAAGGTCATGATCCCTTAACCGGTCCGCTCAAGGTGGGTGTAATTCATACCGTAGGGCCTTATTTATTGCCGTATCTGATGCCCGTTCATATGCAGTTAAATCCTAATATGCCCTTGGTATTACAAGAAAGTTTTACTGTGCGCTTAGTGGAAATGCTGCGTCAAGGAGAAATTGATTGTGCCATTATGGCCGCACCCGTACCTGATAGCGGTTTGGATTTTCTTAGTTTGTATGAGGAAAAATTTATTCTGGCCGTACCTGCTAATCACCCGTGGGCCAATTTCAAGCGTATTAATATCGATGAGCTTAAGGACGAGACCATGTTATTACTGGGTAATGGTCATTGCTTTAGAGATCAAGTACTAGAGGCTTGTCCGGAGATGTCGCCTTTTTCCTCATCCATTGATGGTATGCAACGCTCCTTTGAAGGTTCCTCCCTGGAGACAATTCGCCATATGGTCGCATCTGGCCTTGGTATTACCCTCTTGCCAGAAAGCGCCATATCCTTTGATGAGTATGCAAAACGTCAGGAAAGGATTAAATATATCCCAATTGAAGAGCCTGCTCCTTCGAGAGAAATCGTGCTGGTTTGGCGTAAGAGCTATACCCGCCAAGCAGCGATTAGAGCTTTAACTGAAGCGGTTGAAAAAGCAAACTTACCGTTTGATATGCACGCAGCATCATAGTCCAACCCTGAGTTACTCATCCTCAACATCTTGTCGTGCTTGTGTTAGCACATAAGAGCGCATCAAAAGTGTCCATGAAATAGGGGAGGTCATAAAAATAAAAATCACCACCAACATTTCATGGAAAAAGCGCCGGTCGCCAAGCACATAGGAAATGAGCATTGAGGCCACCATCAAAAACCAAAGACCCAAGCTATTACCGAGGGTAGGTGCATGAATACGCTTTCTGAAATACAATAGATTCACCAAGCCGATATTACCAATCAGGGTAATGATGCCACTTAAAATGATCAGAATAGAGGCCGTAATTTCTATCCATAAAGGGATGTCGTGTGTCATGGCTCAATCACCTCACCACGCAGTAAAAACTTAGCCATGGCAGCCGTGGTCACAAAACCTAATAGGGCAATCAACAGACCGATATCATAGTACCAAGGCGTTCTAAATAAAATACCCAAGGTAAACACCAAGAGCATGCAATTGGTGTAGGTGACATCAGCACTCAGCACACGATCCTGCGGCGTAGGACCCTTAATAGCACGATAGAGGGTCAGCACATTAGAAAGGCTATAGCAGGCAATGGCAAAATAGCAGGCAAAATTTAGTAGACCCATTATTCAAAAATCTCCATCAACAAAGGCTCATAACGTTGTTGAACCGTGTGGTGCCACTCTTCTTCTGACACCAAACCAAACACGTGTAAGCGTAGGATATAACCATTTTCAGTTAAACCGCTCCAAACCGTGCCGGGTACATAATTAATAATACAAGCCAATAAGGCGATGGCATGCGGATCTCTCAGGCTTAAAGGAATATTAACAAAACCGGCGACCGGCTGCTTATCTGGTCTGGCTTTGAGGGTTAAGCGCATCACGTAGAAATTAGAGAGGTAAATATCCTTTAGCACGATAAAAAAGAGCTTAATCATGGCACCAATGCGGCGAGGATAGGCCTGATCAGGTCGCAGTCGCGTTGATAACAGAATCAAACTGAAGGAGAGCACAAACCCCAGCGTCAATTGGCCCAAGGATAGACTACCGGTTAGCATGATCCATGCCACAAAAAGCGCCATGGTCATCGGAATCCAGAAAAATAAACTGCGCATATTAATGGGCTCCTTGGAGTGCTTGTTGTTGCATCACGGCATGAATATACAAAAAGGGCTCATCCAATGATAAAGCGATATTATTCATTAACTCCATGACTGGATTGGCAAAAATACTGATTAAAACACAGCCACTTAAGAGTAAAACAATGGGTGCGGCTTCTCTAAAACTCAGCTTGGGTCGATTGACCCGTTCTGGCACCCAAAACGTCAACATGCCGGTACGCATATAGGAAATTAAGGCAGCCAGCCCGGATAAAATCAAAAAGCTCAATAATAACCACGTATGAATCGCAGAGATTTCATAGTTATTAAGCTTTAATACATTGGAAAGTAGGGCGATTTTACCGATAAATCCAGACAAAGGGGGAAGTCCAATGATGACCAAGGCCGCAATAATATAGGCAATCCCCAAAAAGGCAAAGGCACTCGGCACGGTAAAACCAATGACCTGTGCACTATAGTCACTGTCCTCCTCCTCATTTAAACCAAAGGCCTCCATACTGACGGAAAGTAAGGCGCTTTCGTAGTGGTCAATGCGATTAATTAATTCCACCAGTAGGAATAGGGCACTCGAAGCAAGCACCGAACTAAGGAGGTAGTAGAGTGAGGGACCGGTCATTGAGACGCCCGGCATGCCTAGGGCAGAAAGTAATACACCAGAGGATAAAATCACACTGTAGCCGACTAAACGACCAATTTGCTTTTCGGCAAGCACCCCAAGCGCACCAAACGCTAAGGTCGCAATCCCGATAAAAAACATCCACTCACCACCAAAGGCGGCGGGTGCACCGGAAGGCAGTAAGAGTGAACCGACGCGTAAGAGGGCATAAATACCGACCTTAGTCATCACCGCAAACATCGCAGCCACGGGTGCACTAGCGACGGCATAGGCATTAGCTAGCCAAAAGTTAAGCGGCCAAGCAGCAGCTTTAATTAAAAAAGCCACTCCTAAAATCGAACAGGCGGTTTCAAACAACAAGCGATCTTCGGCATCCAAAGCACCCGCTTTAGCCGCAATTTCTGCAAAATTAAGGGTGCCGGTAATCGAGTAAATCATTGAAATACCGATTAATAATAAGGAAGCTCCCACCATATTGATGGTGATATACAACATGCCGGAACTGACGCGTTGGGAGCCAGAGCCATGCAATAAAAGACCGTAGGATGCGGCTAAAAAGACCTCAAAAAACACAAATAGATTAAATAAATCACCGGTCAGAAAGGCGCCATTTAAACCCATCAAAATAAACTGTAACAGCGGATAGAAATGGATCCCTACACGATTCCATAATGCGGTCGAAAAGCTAAGCGAAGTTAAACCTAAGAAGGCTGTTAAACAAAGCATTAAGGCTGCCAATTGGTCGGCCACCAAGACAATACCGATGGGCGCTTGCCAATTACCTAATAAATAGACAGCGATATTATTAGTCCATTCAACCTCTAAAAAACTACTGGTATAGAGTAATAATTCAATCGCCACCGCTAATTGCGCCAGCACTGAGGCAAAGGAAATAAAGGTATTTAGGCTACGCCTTTTTTCTTTGAGCAAAATCATTAGCCCCCCAGCAAAGAGGGGAATAATAATGGGCAGAATGGGTAAATGCATTAAAAAACCACTCATTCATCGCTCTCCGCACCATCGACATGGTCAGTATTAGTAAGACCGCGCTGCGCTAATAATAAAACTAGAAATAAAGCGGTGGTAGCAAAACCAATCACAATAGCAGTAAGCACGAGAGCCTGCGGAATGGGGTTGGCATAGTCTTCAGGATTCACTAGTGCTTCACCATGAATAATCGGAGGCATCCCCACATTTAATAAACCACCGCCAAAGATAAAAAGATTCACCGCATAACTCAGTATTAACAAGCCCATAATCACTTGAAAGGTTCTGGAACGCAGAATCAACCAAACACCGGAACCGGTCAGGATACCGATGGCTAAGGCAAAGACAATTTCCATAGTGTGAATTCCTTAAATTAATTTTTATTAATGGATTTTGCGAGCTTTTTAGCCGTAGGGCTTAAGCTTTGATCCAGTTGTAGATCGGCTTGAATATTTTTACGATAATAGCGTAATGATTGGTGTGCTAAGGCAACCAACATATAGGTCGTGGTACCTACGACCAGGGCAAATACACCTAAATCAAAGAGTAACACCGTAGAAAAATGTAATTTTCCATAAAAGGGCAGTACCGGCTCCCACACCATGGCCGATAGGAAAGGCAAACCATAGAGCATTGGCAAGACCCCAGCACCCCCGGCTAACAGTAAACCCACCGCTAACCAGTTTTGGGGACGAATGCGGGATTTAGACTCTACCCACAACATACCGCTAATAATAAATTGGGTAATCACACCGGTCGCAAAAATTAAGCCACCGACAAAGCCACCACCCGGTAAGTTATGACCACGGAAGAAAAAGTAAAAAGCAATCAAGCTGGTGATGGGCATCAGTAAACGACCAATCACATTCGGTACCAGCATGGTACCTTTGGGCAGCTTACCATCCTCCTTAATCCGGCGTAAATCCGTTGTCAGCTCCTCACGCACGCTGTCCAGTGCATGCAGCATTTCCTGAGGTGGTCTAAAGCGTCGTAACAGCGCATATACGGTTAACGCCACAATCCCTAATACCGTAATTTCGCCAAAGGTGTCAAAGCCACGGAAGTCGACTAAAGTCACATTGACCGCATTGGTACCATGCCCCTCAGGCACGGATTTGATTAAAATGATATCGCCAATATCATTGCGATTATTAGGGCGCATCATCAGGAAGTAGGCTAATAAACTCATGCCGATACCGGCCGTTAAGGCAATGATTAAATCGCGCCGGCGTCTTAAGGCCAGCACCGGATCCTCATCCAGCTCATTCGGCGTTTTCTTAGGTTCAGGCAACCAGCGCAAACCTAAAAGCAGTAACACGCAGGTAACCACTTCAACCACTAATTGGGTTAAGGCCAAATCCGGGGCCGATAGCCAGGCAAAGGTCACGACCACCACAATCCCAGTGGCACTTGAAAAAATAATGGCTCTAAAGCGATTATATTGGGCATGATAAGCAGTCAGAATAGCACCCATACAGCCAACGATCCACAAGGCAAAAAATAACCAATTAATATCGGCTAGATCGGGGCTGGGTATATCGTAACGCCCCATCAATGGTAAGGTGGCTACCACAATACTAATTAACACCACCAGGACCAGTTGAATCTGCATACGTTCCGAAGAAGCCCAGCGCACGGTGTAAAAGGCGAAAATATCCACATAATCCATGATCTTATCAAAGATACGACGCCCCTCGAATCGTTCGGTAAATGGCGTCACATCCGGATAGGCCAATAAGGATCGGTGCATAATCAGGGCCAGACAAATCCCCCCAACCATGGCCAATACACTCATTAATAAGGGAATATTAAAACCGTGCCATACGGCTAAATCGTATTCAACACCATGATTAGGCCCTAACACTCCCGATACTGCCGTGCTTAAAAGCGGGCCAATGGTATGCTGCGGTAATACACCCACTAACACACAGAGAAAAACCAAAATCGCACTAGGCACTAACATCCACTTATAGGGATCGTGCGGTTTTTTAGGGAGTGATTCAAAATGTGGCTCACCAAAAAACACACTAACAATAAAGCGATAGGAATAGGCCACACTTAAAATACTGCCTATCACTGCCATAATGGGTAAGAAGTAGGGATTAGATAAAGAGGCTTCGGCAAACAAGGTCTCTGAGAAAAACATCTCTTTTGAAATAAAGCCATTTAGTAAGGGCACCCCGGCCATGGCGGCCGCTGCTACCGCTGCTAATAAAGCCGTCACCGGCATGGCTTTGCGGAGACCATTTAAAATCGTAATATCACGCGTACCCGTTTCATGATCCACAATCCCTGCTGCCATAAAGAGTGAGGCTTTAAAGGTCGCATGATTAAGCATATGGAAAATAGCCACCACCAAAGCAAGACGGCTATTCATCCCTAATAAGGTACAAATCAAACCTAAATGACTAATGGTCGAATAGGCCAAAATACCCTTCATATCCTTTTGGAAAAAGGCATTGTAGGCCCCGATAACAAAGGAGATAAGCCCAGCACCACTAATCAGATAAAACCATAAATCAGTACCTGAAAGTACCTCCCAAAAACGAGCTAAGGCAAACACCCCCACCTTAACCAGCGTAGCGGAATGCAAATAAGCCGACACCGGTGTCGGTGCCGCCATCGCATTAGGTAACCAGAAGTGAAAGGGAAATTGCGCACTTTTCGTTAAGCAACCAAGTGCAAAGCAAATCACAATCGCTGGATAATAGGCACTGTTACGTAATACATCACCGGAGCTTAAAATTGTTTCTAAATCATAGCTACCGACTACGTAACCTATCATCAGTACCGCGGCTAATAGGGCAAAGCCACCACTTGCTGTCACAGTAAAGGAAATTCTTGCGCCTCGACGAGCATCGACCCGATGGAACCAATAGGCAATTAGCATAAAGGAAGCCATACTGGTCAGTTCCCAGAAAATCACCATTTGAATCACATTGCCAGATAGTACTAAGCCCAGCATGGCGCCCATAAAAATCATAAATAAGGCATAAAAGCGCGGGCGAGGATCAGCCGGATCCATATAGTAACGGGCATAGAGTGAAATTAATGCGCCCATTGCCGAAACTAGCAAGGCAAAAACAAAAGAAAAGCCGTCCATGCGGAAAGTAAAGACTAAATCCAGGGCTGGGATCCAGTGATAACGCTCCACAATCACCGTGCCGTTCATGATGTCGGGACTTTTTAAAAGGACTAAGCTTAAACAGAGGAGGGCAGTGATACCGGATAACCACGCCTCTCGGTTGCGTGTATCATCCGGCAATATTGCCGCAATTAAACTAGCTAAAAAGGGGAGTAAAACAATGCCGGCTAAGTACATACGTCAACTGTCCTAGGATTTGGAATCTAAATCAACAGCTGAACCTTGGAAAAGAATGCTGCCGCTGGGTTTATTGGCACTTGAACCACCTTTAGGCTCAAGACTGATATAAAAACGTTGATTTGGCTGTAGTTCATTGAGGCGAGACGCTTCAATTCGATTAACGCCAGTAGCATCTAAGAGCGCAATAGCACGCATGGTTTGACCATTATCAGTGCTACTCCATAACTGCAAATCAAAACCGGACTGCCCGATCTGCTGATAGCTGGGGGTAATTGATGCCTTGCCATTTGCCGTCATTTTAAGCACCCAAGCAACCGAAGGGTTGGCTGAACGATCCGTCAGTACGGCTACCCAACGTAGCGTATTACCAGAACTGGGCCATAACAAAACCGCTAAAGCAACTAACAATGAACCTAGACCAAGCGCCTGCCAAAACTTAATGGAGCGCCAGAGGAAATGCAAACGTAGGGAAAGTGGCATTTTTTTACCCTCTTTAGCCAACGCCTTAGCTTTGTCCGCTAGTTCCTGATCTAGCGGATCACGCTCACCTTCATAGCTACTATCGTATTGCTTACGTTCCTGCTCTTTTTGTTGATGATGCAGTTGCTTAAGCTTATCATTTAAGGAGCGCCATAAACTAGGATTCAGCGAGCAGGGCTGCAATTGGGCAATAAACTCGGTAAATAGCTCCTCCCACAGCAAAATAATACGCGTACTATCGACGTTTTTATTAAGAATGTCATAAACCCGGTTGAGATCACTAT
Organism: Oligella sp. HMSC09E12; assembly: GCF_001808505.1. NCBI lineage: Bacteria > Pseudomonadati > Pseudomonadota > Betaproteobacteria > Burkholderiales > Alcaligenaceae > Oligella > Oligella sp. HMSC09E12. The sequence goes on along the minus strand of NZ_KV793514.1, from coordinate 10,664 downwards.
CACTCATGCCACCTAGCACATATTCTCCTAAGATAAGCCCCTCCTCATGCTGTGGCAAATGGGGAAAAGAGCGGGCCAGATGGTGTAAGCCGATGCTGATATCCTCTTTAATACGAGCCAAGGATATGCCCATACGGGTGGCGGCGACAGGCTGCGTGTCGGGACTTAAATATACCGTCAATAAGGAGCTCTGCTGCTCCTCAGTGAGTTGCTCAAAATAGAAATGCAGCGACTCCTCAGGCTTTATATGCGGGTGTAACTGCTGTTGGATCTCAGCCATGCCCAAGGGCTTAAAGGCGGGCTCTTTGGCAAGGGCTAAGGCATGACTTTGATAGTGCGTCTGGTAATACTCACGAATTTGAAAGCGTAAAATACTATAAATCCAACCTCGGGCAGAGCCAATCTCAGGTGCATAACTATCCGCATTTTCCCAAATCGTCAAAAAAGTTTTTAGTAATACCTGTTGGGCAGATTGCTCTTGTAGTAATGATTGACGGGCTAGCGCCATCATCGATTCAGCTTCTGAATCAAACAGCTGTTGCAGCGCATTTTTCTGCTTTTTTGCAATTGCTGTGAGTAATTTTTCAAGATATTGGGCGCTATTTTTGTCTGCTTTCATATGTTACGCTTAGTACTGAATCTTAAGAGCTAAACTTAATAAGCTGTTTGAACTAAAAATATTATAGTAGAGAGTCAACTCATATGGCTGAGATACGAAACTCATTTTTAAACAACTTTAAACTGAATAATAAAATCGCTTTAGTTTCCGGTTCCTCCAGTGGCCTTGGTCTCGCAATGGCGATGGCCCTGGCGCGTAGTGGCGCCGAGGTAATTATCAACGGCCGTGATAAAGCAAAATTAATCACGCTGCAACAGCAGGCGGCAGAGCAGGGCATACAACTCCACTACTTATGCGCAGATCTTAGCGATTTCGACGCAATTGATAAGGCAATCCTAGAAATTAAAAGCAATTATGCTACCTGTGATATTTTAATCAATAATATCGGTGCGCGTATAAGAAAATCGCTTCAAGACTTTAAACGGGATGAAATTGTGTCCCTTGTGCAGCAAAATCTCACGGCCGCGATTTATTTATCACAGCAAGTGGCCGAGCTTATGATGGAGCAGCAGTGGGGGCGTATCATTAGCATTTCATCGATTGCGGGGCGTCTAGCTCGGGCCGGGGATTCTGTGTATCCCGTCACGAAAATGGGCTTGGAGGGTTTGGTGAGAAGTTTAGCCGTACAGTATGCTAGCCATAGTATTACCAGTAATGGTATTGCGCCCGGATTTTTTGAAACCGAGAGAAATCTGTCCATGATGCGCACGCCGGAGGAAAAGGCCTCTCATGTGCAGCGGGTACCATTGAAGCGTTGGGGTAAACCGGAGGAACTGGCAGGGGCGGCGGTGTTTTTTGCATCTGAAGCCGCTTCCTACATCAATGGTCAAATTCTAACCATTGACGGCGGCTTCAGCGCAAGTTTTTAGTACTAACTCAGATGAGGCTTATAGCGATAAGTTGAGGCTTTTAATTAAGGGCTCCCAACGATTCTTTTCCTCCTCCATGTAGGCTTTAAACTGTTCGGGCGTCGATGGAGTAGGTTCCATATATTGTGCTCTCAATGTTTTAACCACTTCTTCTTGATTTAAAGCATCAACTAAGGCCTGTTGTAGTTTTTGCTTAATCGCTTGAGGCACTTTATTGGAAATAACAAAGCCTGACCATGCCGCACCAACAATATCAGCCACACCACTTTCCTTAATCGTTGGCACATCGGCCAAAGCCTCAATACGCTCAGCACCAGTTTGTGCCAATAAGGTTAAACGACCGTCTTTTGCTAATGGCACGAGCGCAATGGGTGCCAAGGCAGTAAATTGGGTATCACCGGCGACCAAGGAGTTTAAGGCTTGTGGTGAGGAGTTGTAAGGAATCGCTTGCGCCTTAGCGCCTACGGTTTGTAAAAGCAGCTCTTGGCTTAAATGTGAACCTGAACCGGTACCAGGAATGGCAAAATTCATGCTATCTGGCTTCTGCTTAAGTTCCTCCACCAATTGCGCTAGGGTCTCAATACCACTCTCAGCCGTCACTGCAATCACATTAGGCTGAGTCACGGCCAAGGTCAACGGGTATAGATCCTTATTTGGATCGAAACTTAGGTTTTTGTAGAGAAATTGGTTATACACCAAGGGGCCGTTAATGCTAATACCAAAGGTATAGCCATCTGGCTTAGCCTTAGCAATTGCAGCGGTACCGATATTACCGCCAGCACCCGGTCGATTTTCAATAATAATGGGCTGATTAAGGCTTTTAGAGGCCTCATTTGCAACCACACGCGCAATTTGATCTGGGGTTGAGCCAGCACCAAATGGCACAATGAGTTTTAGCTCCTTATTGGGCCATTGCGCCTCGGCTTGAGTTTGGGCCATGGCAGTCCCCGCGCTAGCAACACCAACAGCCGTAGCAACTAGCGTAGCGCCAAAAAATTTAGTAAAAAAGGAGGTAAAAAGTTTGTTTTTCATACAATTTCCAGATTATCAATTAATTAATCAGTAGGGTAGCCTCATCTAAACCCAGCATAATACGATGATACTGATCTAAGAGCGCTGAGGTTTCAGGACTTGGGTAGGGGCTGTAGGGCGTATCAAGCAACCATTGCTTATAATGGGCATAGGGAATTTCTTGCATCAAGCGCTGATAGCGAGCATTACAGGTCGTCATCGCATCCTCTTCGGCAGGGTGCTCTTGATAAAGCTGCACATACTGTACGGTCATACACATAATAATCGCTTTGTGTCGATCCTGATCGCTATAGCTGTCCTCACTGACTTCTGCTAATACAGATGAGTTCCAAGAAAGACTTAAACAAGAGAGGATTAGCACCTTTAGGGCCTTGATTTTAAAGGTCTTATTCATCTTTATCGCCTAACCCAAGCATGATTTTGGAGATTTGTTCAAATACGCGCTGATCATTGTCCGAAAGATTATTATAAACATCACTTAAAACATACTTCTGCCTAAACGCACGTTCAAAGCTTTGATATAAATGTAGCTGATAACGTGCATAATCCTCATAATTGACCTTTTTAACAAAGTGGCTGAGCCGGAACTCGCACAGTTCCAAATTTTTAGCAATATTCTCTTTTTGGTGATTTTCAACCAACACCGGTGTCTGACCGGACATAATACCCTCCATACACATGGCGAGTAAATCATTTTTTACCGATTGTGGGTAGGGTTGCTGAGTGCAAGCGGATAAAAGCAGGGGACTGATGAGTAACGCTATGATTTTTAAGGGTTTAAATTGCATAAGAGTGTAAATCGCCTTGTCTATCGTAGCCATAGTTTAATATACTTAAGCTTGAAATGCAGCTAACCACAGCACACTTTATGTGCTTTATTTCTTTATATGCGCCACCACTTACATCATTTTATTCCTTTTAAAGCCTTCATCAGCATCGCTTTTACACTCGTCTGTAGTGTAGCCGCAGCGCAGTCTGGGGTGGCGACGGATGTGGACAGCGATTTAGGTCCGCTACCACAGCTTGATAGTGATGTGGCGTTTAAAGGCGCTTGTCGTAGTGCAGCCTGTGGCGCCGCCTATCGCGAAGATATTCGTTTTGAAAGTATTATCAAAAAGCCGGTAGCAGGCGGGCGCATTTCATCTCATTATGGTTGGCGTATGCATCCTATTGCCCAGACTCCACGCATGCATACTGGTATTGATTATGCCGTACCCATCGGCACTGAGGTAAAAGCAGCTGAGCATGGCAAGGTTGTGTTTGCCGGTTATCAGGGAGGCTATGGCAATTTACTAGTGATCAAGCATAATTCCACTTATCGTACGGTCTATGCCCATTTAGATAAATTCAAGGTCAATATCGGAGATTGGGTGAATCAGGGTGATATCGTCGCCTATACAGGTAATACCGGTTTATCTACCGGACCACATTTGCATTTTGAAATTCGCAAAAACGGTTTATCACTTAATCCATTAACAGGTGAAAGTGGCAGCGATCATTTATTGGTACTAAATAATGACAGTAGCCCTAAAATACAGGGTGGTCGTGTTAATCGACAGGCAAATGGTCGTGTTCGTACCATTCTTAAATAAGTTTCGGGGTAGTCGTATGAGTTTCAAGCATGATAGCTAGTTCAGTGCATTTATCTTTATAAATATCGTACTTTACATAATATACATTATGCGAATTTTATATGGCTTATTCTTAGCCTAGGGCTTATTTGCTACAATAGTCAGACTGCATTTAAAGCAATTATTGCTATTGGAGATTTAAATGATTGATTTCTATTATTGGACGACACCAAATGGTCATAAAATCACCTTATTCTTAGAAGAAGCTGGTCTACCCTATACGGTACATCCGATTAATATCGGCAAAGGTGATCAATTTGATCCAGATTTCTTAAAAATTGCACCGAATAATCGTATTCCAGCCATTGTGGATCAGGATCCTATTGGTGGCGGTGAGCCGCTGGCTATTTTTGAATCGGGTGCTATTTTAGAGTATTTAGCCGATAAGACGGGTTTATTTTTAGCTAAATCAGGACCGAAACGCTACCAAGCTTTACAATGGCTATATTGGCAAATGGGTGGTTTTGGTCCAATGCTCGGTCAAAATCATCATTTTAATCAATACGCTGATGAGAAAATCCCCTATGCCATTAATCGCTATGTCAATGAATCACGTCGTTTATATGGTGTACTAAATAAGCAATTAGCAGGCAAAGACTTTATCATCGGTGATGATTACACCATTGCTGATATGGCTTGCTATCCTTGGGCACTGTATGCTGAGCGTCAAGATGTGGATTTAAATGACTATCCACATATTCAAGCATGGATTAAACGCATTGCCGAGCGTCCAGCGACGATTGCTGCCTATGCCTTAATTCCTCAATACAATCCAGATCAAGGCAAGCCCATGACGGATGAAGCGAAAAAGCATCTATACGGTAAAAAATAATAGTTTAAAAAGGAAGTATTGAGTTTATTATGCTACAGATTCATTATATGGCTAAGCTACGAGAGGAGCTCGATGTGAGCAATGAGCGCATCGATTGGGCTGGTGGTACGGTTGATGAGCTTTTAAACGTTTTACGTGGCCGCGGTGAGCCATGGCAATCCACCCTCTCCCCAGCCAATGTTTATAAAGTGGCAGTAAATCAAGAGATTGTGCATGATTTCCAAGCGCAGGTGGCGCCTGATGCCGAGGTAGCTATTTTACCGCCAGTAACTGGAGGCTAGTATGCATCGCATCAGCATTCAGGAGCAGGATTTTTGTCTGCAGCAGGAACTTCAAGCGCTTGAGTCCGGCGTATCCAATACGGGCGCTATGGTTAGCTTTACGGGAAAAGTGCGTGGGCATGACCATGACAAAGCGCTGAGCCATTTATTTTTAGAATACTTTCCCGGAGTGACTGAAAAAGAGATAGAAAAAATCATTCTACAAGCTAAGGCACAATGGCCAATTCACTATGTGCGTGTGATCCATCGGGTCGGACGCATTGCAGTTAATGAAAACATTGTGTTAGTGTTGACGGCGAGTGAGCATCGAAAGGCCGCCTATCAGGCTAACGAATTTATTATGGACTATCTTAAAACCCATGCCCCCTTTTGGAAAAAGGAGCATTTTGTTGACGGCAGCTCGCACTGGGTTGAGATGAAGCAGTCTGATTTAGAGCATACCGCATGCTGGCAGGCTTAAGCACCCCGCTCCCCTCCTTTGCCGCAGTTATCTTAGCTGGCGGCTTAGGACGGCGGATGGGCTATCAACAAAAGGGCTTGTTGAGCTTAAATCAACGCCCTTTGATCGAGCATATGCTAGATAAAATACGCCCTTATACAGAGCATATTATGATCAGCGCCAATGCGGTTCATGAGCAATATCAAGCCTTCGGTTACCCGGTGGTTGCCGACCTTGCGCCTTATCAGCAGCGCGGTCCCTTAGCAGGCATCTATAGTGGCATCACGCAGTTGGCAGAAGATATTGAGTTGATACAGATTTTGCCCTGTGATAGCCCATACTTACCAAATAATTTAGCGTGGCTTTTTTATCAATACTTAGAAAGTCATCCTGATAAAGATTTAGTCGTTGCGGCGACCGATGATAAAGTGCATCCTGTGATTATGCAATGCAGACGACGTATTTTGCAGCCACTTAAGACCTACTTAGATGATCCTGCGAAGCAAAACCGAGTGATGGGCTTTATTCGCAACTGTGATTATGGCACTATCCAGTTTAGCAATCATCAGCAATTTACAAATATTAATGAGCCCAGCCTATTAGCTGGCTACCGAGTATAAAGGATAAGCATGAGAGACTATTATGACGCCTTAAATGATCTACTAAGCAATGCCCTAAGCACGCAAGACATTGAGGAAGTGCCCTTAGAACAGGCCGTGGGTCGCATATTAGCCAAGGATCTATTAGTTCAGTATCCCGCACCGCAATTTGATAATAGCGCCATGGACGGCTATGCAGTAAATGATATGCAACGCTTAACATGGGAAGTGATTGGGACCATTGCTGCCGGCGATGAAAGTGCACAGTTCGACTTGAAGCCTGGCCAAGCCGTACGTATTTTGACTGGTGCAGGCATGCCTAAGCATTGTGACTCCGTGATTCAGCAGGAACTGGTCGAGCGCGACGGCGATCGTATCAGTATTAAAGAAGCCTTTGCCGCAGGAAAAAACATTCGCTATATGGGCGAGGAGCTACAACAAGGTGAGGTATTACTTGATGCAAATCGGGCTATCACGCCGGCGGCCATTGGCTTATTAGCAAGCCAGGGTTATGCTACTGTGCCCTGCTTTGCTAAGCTGAAACTAACGGTATTTTCTACTGGCGATGAATTAATACCCTTGGGACAAGCCTTAGCCATCAATCAAATCTATGATTCTAATCGGCCGATGTTATTAAGCTTTTTAAAGCGCCACAGTTTTTTAGAGATTAGCAGCGGTGGTGCCATTGAGGATAAACTGGAGACGCTTAAAGCCCGTATCAGTGAGGCAGCGAGCACCCAAGATGTATTGATTTTTACCGGTGGCGCATCCGTTGGTGAAAAAGACTATTTAAAGCAAGCACTTGAGGAATTAGGTGAAATTGAGCATTGGAAATTAGCAATTAAACCGGGTAAGCCATTTGGCTGGGGTAAGGTAGGGACTAATACCAAAGTGTTTTTACTACCCGGTAATCCGGTAGCGAGTTATGCCACTACCCTACTATTGGCGCTGCCTGCTATGAAGCGTATTGCTGGCGTCAGCATTGACAAAGCAAAGCCATTTAGCTTTAAGGCCAAAGCTGCATTTGATATCAGTCAAAATAAAAGTATCAGAAGGGATTTTAGACGAGGCCGCCTAGTTAATAATGAGGAAGGCCTTTGGGTGGAGTTATTAAGTACGCAAGACTCACATATGCTCTCCGGCATTTCCTATGGCGATGTCTTGGTTGAAATTCCCCCACAAGCGGATGTTAAGACTGCACAGCTACTCAATGTCTATCCACTCGCAGGGGCCTTGGACTAGCTTAGCTGAGGCAGAGCGTCACTCAGTGAACACATGCTCTGCCCCATGATAAATCACCTGACGTTGGGGTCGGGCAAAACCGATTAAGGTTAAACCGGCCTCTTTGGCTAAGTTAACAGCAAACTGGGTAGGTGCGGATACGGCGACCAAGCAGGAAATACCACTTAAGGCGGATTTTAAAACCATCTCATAGCTGGCTCGACTAGAAACTACCACAAACCCCTCTTGCCACGGAAGCTGATGCTTCATCGCATAACCGATCAATTTATCAAGGGCATTATGACGTCCCACATCCTCAAAACTCAGTTGAATCTCACCGCTTTGCGTAGCCCACGCTGCAGCATGTACGGAACCCGTAGATTCACGCAAAGGTTGCATCTCATCAAATTGGATTAAGGCCTTTTTAATCGCCTCGGCAGTCAGGTCGACATGATGGCTAATTTGGGCAATTTCAGGCTTTACCGCTGCTAAATTTTCAATCCCGCATAGGCCACAGCCCGTACGTCCTTGAAGATTACGGCGCCGATGCTTTAACTCGACAAAAGCGGCGGTGGCTATTTCCATATCCACAATGATGCCTTGCTCAGTTTCGTAGAGCTGCACATCATAAAGCTGTGAAGGACGTTTAATAATCCCCTCACTTAAGCTAAAGCCTAAGGCTAGCGCCTCCAGGTCGGCGGGTGTCGCCATCAAGACAATATGTGAGACCCCATTGTATACGAGTGATACTGGGGTCTCCTGAATAAGAACGTCTTGAGTGGGTGTGATAACCCCATGCTCAAGACGCCAGACAGATGCTTTTGATAAAGGATTCATCAAGCAAAAATGAACTACACCGTGGTATTAGTGGTTTTGGCCTTTTCATCACGCTTGGCCATCACCTCACGATACCAACGGGGGTGATGCGTACGCGCCCAAGCCTGAGACACTACGCCTTCAACCATGGCGCGAATAGTGCCTCTAACCCAAATAGCGGCATACACGTGCACAATAATACCGGCAATTAATACTAAGGCAGCAGCAGCATGTAGCAACAGAGCGATACGCTTAACTGGGATTGGTACCACATGACCAAAATAGGCATGCCACGCTAGCAAACCAGTAATGAGCAAAACTAGCATACAGCTGCTCATTAACCAGAACATGGCCTTTTGACCAGCGTTGTACTTGCCAACATCACCCACAGCTCGACCGCGCAATACATCACCCACCGAGGTCAGCCACTTCACATCCTCTTTATTTAAAAAGTTATGGCTGAAGTAGCGGAAGAACATGATCATGAAACTAATAAACATGACCACGCCAATCCATGGGTGTAACATGCGAGCTAATTGGGGTGTACCAAAAATACCGGTAAGCCAGAAGAAAGCAGGATAGAAAAAGGCTAAACCTGAAATGGCCAGTAACACAAAGCAGCCGGCAGTAACCCAGTGATTAACACGCTCTACCTTGCGGTATCGCTGAATCACGGGTTCATTGATTTTAATATGCTGAGTCATGCTTATGCCTCCTCTTCGCTAGGTAGAACATCACCGTCCTTATTGATTACCTCAGCCCGATCCTCATCGGTGCGGCTAGGACCAATCGTAATGTAGTGCAACCAACCTAGAAAACCGGCTGCCGCAATACCAACGGTGGCTAATGGCTTTAAGATGCCCTTCCAGATTTGAACGCTTGAGCTGATCTTAGGATCAGTAGGTAAGCCACTATATAAATCAGGCCTATCAGCGTGATGTAGAACATACATCACATGCGTACCACCTACTCCCTCAGGGTCATAAAGACCGGCGTTTTTAAAGCCACGACGATTAAGATCCTGGATACGGTCCTCGGCAAATGTCTTCATCGCCTCTTTGGAACCGAAGCGAATGGCACCCGTAGGACAGGTCTTAACACAGGAGGGCTCCTGACCGACAGCAACACGATCAGAACATAAAGAACACTTATAGGCCTTATTATCCTCTTTGGAAACGCGTGGAATATTGAAAGGACAACCGGCTACACAGTAACCACAACCAATACAGTTCTCCTGATGGAAATCCACGATACCGTTAGCGTATTGAATAATTGCACCCGGCGAAGGACAGGCCTTTAAACAACCTGGGTCCGCACAGTGCATACAGCCATCCTTACGAATTAGCCACTCAAGCTTACCGAATTCCTCAGTTTCGCTATAGCGCATCACCGTCCAACTTTTTGGGGTGAGGTCAGCCGGGTTGTCATAGACACCGACGTTAGTGCCGACTTCATCGCGTAAATCATTCCACTCGGAACAGGCAACTTGACAGGCTTTACAGCCAATACAGGTAGTCGTGTCAATCAGCTTAGCAACTTCTACCACAGGCTTGCGAACTTGAGGTGGTGGCGTGACTGTCGACGTCGCTGAGCGACGCTTAATATCCAGTGATTGAAGCGCCATCACATATCTCCTAAAAAAAATTAAACACTTAGATAATTGCTGCTTAGCGAGCAGCAATTACATAAAGCTCGCGTATAACACGTATAACGCCTACATTATACTCCTTGTGGATAAAAATGTAAGCTAAGTGATACCCTAAAAAAAAGCTAATCAGCTCGTCGGACGAAATCACCCGATTTACCACCACTTTTTTTAAGTAGCTGCAGCTGTTCAATGACCATGCCTTTATCAACCGCCTTTAACATATCGTAAACCGTGAGTAAACCGACACTCGCAGCGGTCAGCGCTTCCATCTCCACGCCTGTTTTACCAATGGTTTCTACCGTCACTTCAATGCTCGCTTTGCGGGCCTCGGGAAATAGCTGGAAATCTACATTAATATGGGTTAGGGCTAAGGGATGGCATAAAGGAATGAGCTGAGCTGTTTGCTTAGCAGCCTGAATTGCCGCAATACGGGCAATGCCTAAGACATCGCCCTTTTTACTTTGACCAGAGGCAAGTAAATCATAAGCCACCTGATTCATCACAATGGCGCCAGCGGCCACCGCTTGACGTTTGCTGCTGTCTTTGGTGCCGACATCGACCATATGTGCTTGACCGTCTTCATTAAAATGCGTAAGTTTTTTTGCTGACATAAATGCTATGCTCCTCTTAGTTTAGCTTCATTTTGACTTCCTCCCCTCCCTAAAGGGATGGGATTC
>NZ_KV793513.1:0-14721 GCF_001808505.1 Oligella sp. HMSC09E12 | reverse complement strand
TAGGAAGTTTGAGGTGTTATTGCAAAGGTCTCAAGTTACACAAAATACCTTACACCCTCATTTATCAACAATTAAGTCAATTAGAAAGTCTACTCAGGGCACATGCTCAATACATTCTTTACTTTTATCGAATACTATTCGGTTACTAAAAAATAATATAAGAAATTAATGCCGCACCAAAGATAAAAATAAACAAACACATAACCCCTGTCATCACGTAACGAAATACCTTTAATGGGCTCTCTGTGACACGACCGATCAATTGAATCTCACTAGGCTTTTCGCGATTAACATAAGCTGGCAAAAGCTGCCCAACGTTGTAAACCTTGACAGGTGTCCTACTATTTGATGTGTTGTGATAAACCTGTCCTCGATACTCATAACGATAACGCGCAGCATAAAATGTTGCTGAATGATCGTGAATTTCTTGGTGACCAACAATCTCTACTTCTATCCTATCCGAAGCAGCAACCTGCTTTCTTTCAAGGTGTACCAAATACAGTACAAAAATAATTGAGACTATCATGAACCAAAAATAAGGTTGTAAATCGGATAGATTTTGCATTTTTTTAAATAATGAATGAGAAAGTTTAGGCTTTTTACCACTCATGAAGTCATTAAACCTAATTTAAGGGCACAATAATAATGCCTTAAACTGACTCGGAACAATTCTCACAGAGAGAGGGCAATTAATCAGATTTGTAGGACCAAGACTAGTCACTCTAGTTGCCGGTGTACCACGAAGAATATGAGTAAAAGCTCCAGTAACATGCTGCTGTCTTGCCATCACAGTCCAAGAAATCAATCCCAAACCTATACCAGGAGTATCTCCAAAGGTGATAGGACGACTAGACATTATGTTATGCTGAGGCAACCCCATTAACAAAACATTAAAGCAAATCGGGATTGTTAAAGGCCCCATAGCGATATTTGGATATGGTATGGGCGGAATCGGGGTTTTACATACATCAGGAAAACCTAAGTCCATACCCCCTAATTGACAATTTGCAAACATATAAACTCCTTTAACCTGAAACGATTAACTTAGCATCGGTTTTAAGTAATTCTTTAGCATTAATAACTGTTGTATGCCCATCAATTCGTGCAAGCATTTCAGCAGAATAATTAATATTCATCGCCTGCACTTTATCAACCTCAGCCACAAACTTTTCTGACATGGTATAAGACTCACTGAAGAACTTCGCCAAAGAGGTCATTTTTTGACTCTTCATATCTAGATTAATTGAGTTAATGCGATAGCTTACGGATGTGACTGAATAACTTTCAGTCTCAAAACTCGCTGTTTTAGAATCAAAGTTGAGCTCTGTTGCTTTTAGATTAAACGTCTCAACTTCTATGTCAATAGAAGATTCTGAGGATTCAAGCAAAGCGGTTATATAGGCTCGACTCTCAGAGCCATCTACTAACACTATATCGCCGACATTAACTTGATGGATGCAACTAATCGCTTTTTTAACTGTCAAAACAGAGCCCTCTTCAAGCTCCACGACATAAGTCTGCTCATCAACTTTCTCCTTTAATAGAGCAACACCAGAAACTCTTTTAAAGCCTAAAGTACTATTCTTTTTCTGTAAAAAGCGATTAAGAGGACTTTCTGCCTCTTGCGAAACAGTTCCAATACCATCAGCATCTAACTCACTACTTTTTAACTTAAGATCCATAAATCTGCCTTACTTAATTCCCTATCCTCATCTAGAACACCTAAACTGCTTATCTTAGTATTATTCTTAATAACTCCCTGCATGGAGACTCGATGAAGTACTGTATTTGAAAAATCCGAATCTTCAAATAGTGAGTACGCAAAATCTGACAATGCTATCTTGCTCTTGGCAAAACTGCATTGATGGAATCTAGCCTCTCTGGCGACAAACATTTGCGCTGTTATTTCAGTGAAGTTAGTGCGTATTAACTCGGCATTTGAAAAAGCAGATCCATCCAGCTGCGCCTTAGAAAAGTTATTTAACTCCAACTTTGCTCCAACAAACATGGCTCTGCTCAAGTTTGCGTTTGAAAAATCATTATTTTTTAGCTGACACAAAGCAAAACTACAATCGGATAAATCAGCAGCGATAAATTTGCAGTTGGAAACCTCACTTTCACTAAATTGACTACGCTTTAAGTTAAGGCCGCTAAAGTCCAACCCTTCAAGCACCGACTGATAAGCAACCAAATTTTCAAAAACACTTGAGTCAAACCGAAACCCCTGGAAATCAAAGCCATTTAATAAAATATGCTCAACATTGCTATTAACAAAATTCAAACGTGTGTTTTGATTTAAACCAAAAACCAATCTATTTATCTCAGCGTTTTTAAACTCCAACTCCGCTGACGGTGAACTATTAATCGCAGTCTCTGCCAACGTTACTCCATCAAAAGTGCAATTTTTAAACTCACAATTAATGAAGTTTATTTTTGCAATAGCAGTTACTTCAAACATCACATTGATAAATTTACACCGATGAAATAGTAAATTTTCAAAGTCACAGTTCTGCCATTGAACATGAGAAAAAAACACATTTTCAAATGTACTGTCATTCCAGTTCGACTCTACGAAGCGATTATTTTCAAGCAGGCACTGCTTAAAAGCTGCCCCCTCAACATCAAATCGTTGGTTTTGATAATGCGAAATATTTCTTAATGCAATATCCTCACCGTTTTGTATATCTAAAAGAATAGTTTCCACTTACAAAGCTACTCCTTCTGACAACCTTGGTAAAAAATTTGCTCTTTCAAGTAGGCAATTTTCAAATACAGTCTTTATATCTCGCTGAACTTGAGGCATATCTGCCGAGAAAAAAGAACTTTGGCTAAAAAAACTGTTTTCAAATATCGCTTTTTTAAATAATGACATAGCAAAGTCAGATTTTTTAAATAATGAGCTTTTAAACTCTGCTCTGATAAATAAACCATTTTTTAAAAAAACATCCTCAATTTTTGTCCTATCAAAAGTTGCTGATGAAAAATCGTTATTAGACAAATTAGAGTCCTGTATTTCCAGTTCTTCTAAATAGACTTCTCTAAAGCTTGAATGCTTAATAGAGGAATCGTAAATTTTTGCTTTTAATAAAACTGTACCTTGCTGAATAAAAAACTTTTCTAAATTTACCTTTAAAAGATTTAAATTAATTATTTTCTTTAATGCGATAAAACCCAAAGAGTCAATATCACTATCTTCATAACGGAGTTTACTGGCTCTACCTCTAATCATCCCAGAACGTTTTATTTGACAGCGGTTAAAGAACACATCACTTAAAGCAGAACGTATAAACACCAAACTCTCAATCTTACAATCCTCAATTTTTAACTGATCTAAAAGTAACTTACTATTTACCCAGTTACTAAGAGTTGAAAATAAAAATTGAGAGCCAAGAAATTTAGAATTAAAACACTGCACATCATGGAGCGTACAGTTCTCAAATTTACAATTAACAAAATCCGCTTCATTTAGGATGACCGAGCTAAAATCACAATTTTTGAATTCGCAACTTTTGAATGAAGCTCCGGCTAGATTACTCTTTGTAAACTCAACATAAGTAAAAACACTATTAACCACCTCTAACTGACTTTTCAATGATTGATTGGCATAGCTACTATCGCTTAAGGTAGCGCCCTCGACATAAAAATAGTCACCCTCATCTAATGACTTGTTAAACGCGCAATCAAAGTCACTCTTAATCTTATTGGTGCGACTTGATTTTTTTAGCGATAATTGATCTGCTTGATGGGCTGATGTCTCACTTAATTTTTCTAAGTTTTGTCGATATTGTTCTGCAAACTCTTGTTCCACCTCTTCTGCCATACCCTCAGTATGAATAGTTAGGTTTACAGCCTTTAGTTGAGGCTTAGTCTCTTCATAATACTCATTAAAAAACTCTTTATTCTCTGTACTTGAGCGTTGCTCTACTTTTGCATCAATACCTTTTGTACTTTCTTCTAGCGCCTTTTTTTGCTTTCTTCTTTGCTCTAGAACGGACGGTTGACTCTCTACAAGGGCAATTTGCTTTCTAACAGATGCTTCAAAGTCTAAGGGCTCTGAGGAGCTGCTCTGCTCTTTAAAGAGTTCAGCTAAACGGCTTTTATCTGTGGCTGTTAATTCTTCATCTTTTTTAATGTGCTCTTTCAGCTCTTCTTCAGAAAGATTTAACCTATTTAAAAGCTCTTTTTTTTCTTTATCCAGTTCCTTTTGGCCCCTAGCAAGCTTATTAGTGACTAACTTAGAAACAACTATACTCTCGTGCGTAGCGACTTGTATAAACTCCTTATCCACCACTTGAGAATCAAGCAACGAATATAAACCACCAACCTGCGGTTCAGTCCGAAGCTTATAAATACCTTTATAATAGTCTGTTGTTTTTGGTCTTTCTACATGCTCAATAGCAAAAAATAAATGACTTATATCTTGCGCATCATCCTCAGAAATCGGAATATTACCCTGATAACTTAAAATCGCCATTTCTTCCGAAGGGAAAGCCCAATAAGTCATTAACTTAAGCTCATCCTCCGACAAACTCTCATCTTTATAAAACTGAGAGCCCTGCTGATACTTATAGAAAAACCGTATTTTTAAAGGAGGAATAGAGGTGATTAACTCTTGTTTTTCAGGATGAAGATTAAGAAAACTCAGTTTATCAGCAATATTGAGATGAGATAAACGCTGATCTACAGGGGCAGAATTAAAATAAGACCAATCAATATCACTGGCAAATCCTGGAAATTCCTCACGCCTCCACTTCTCATCATAAGTTCCTAACAACAGATTTCTACCCTCATATTCTATAGGCAGCATAGAAAAACTTTGCGGTAGATATGATTTATTTTTTTGAGTGACCGGGTTATTAGGGCTTTCTATATTTGGTAGCCAAATCGCATTAATACCTTTTTTTTCACTATAGTCCAGACCCTTACCTATGGGATTTTTTGTATCAGCAGCACCACCAAAGGCATTAGCCCATGAAATAGGAATCTGTTCAAAGTCCTCTGCTTTGCTAAAACGACCACCCTCCCATCGCCTATCACCAGTGATCCATAGTTCCTTTTTGACATTAGCTACCTTAAGCTGAACAGCAGTGCGACCATCTATCGCATACTTACCATAACCGTAACCTGAAACCACCACCTCTGGCTGCTTCTTAGGTATACCCATATCAATTAATTCGGCACCAAAGTCCTTAACTGCTACTCGCTCAAATAACTGCCATAGTTCTTGCTCTGTACGAAGACGAAACTGATCCCCCGCTGAAAAATCAACAAGCACAAAGGCCGATACACCTAAATAATCTTTATTAAGATAGCGATAAGGACGGTGTATACAACTTAACCTTATAGGTTTTAAAATGCGCATATTAGGTTCTTTTTAAAAAAGCAAAAATCTACCATCTCATAAAAAAACCGACAACATCTGTCTGCAAGCCCATGAGCCTATTATTCATTGCAGCCGTCTTTAATTCCTCAGCCTTTGCATCAAATTTAAGGATACCCATATCAAACTTAGATAAATACTGAGTAGAAGTCGTACCTATAACCGTCTTACTTTCTGCACCAACCACGGATACACTCGCCCCCGTAGCCGACAAATTAAAGACCGTCAAGCCATTCTTAAAACCATGTTTATCCCACCAGCTGGCACCAACATGACTGAATTTAGGTGCTTCTACAGTTACCACTGAAGGTGAGCTCATAAAAATTTCACCTTCAGTAGTAATACTAATGTCTCCAGTTGCTATTACATCCCAGGTGCTCTCCATTGTTTCCCTAACACTACCAACATGATTGTGAACTGTATTACCATCTATTTTCTTAAAATAAAGTCCTTCATGTTTATAACTTGTATAGCCAGTAACTGTTAAATTATGCATTCCATCAATCTTATCTGTGGTACTAGCATTAATCGTTCTAGTAGTAATACCATCAATGGTCTCATCATAGGTACTTTTATAGTGCTCAGTCACAGCATCTGTCACTGTCTCTGTACGCGTACCAGTCACTGAAATCGTATCATTACCGGTAATCGTTTCTGTATGATCTCCTGTAATTTCAGTTGTCTGATTACCACCTACAATAAACGTATCATCAGACGTCACTTCAGTATCTTGGGTACCGGTAATCGTCTGCACGCGACTGGCCGTGTAATTGCCTGTTTCCAAACCATTAATCGTGGTCGTACGTGTACTGTGAACAGTGCGCTCTTCTGTATTATCAACCGTCGTCTTAAGATTATTTTTAATGTGTTCTGTTCGATTATTACCAACGGTAATGTCCAGATTATTTAACACATTCACAATCATGTCGTACTGAGCACGTAAATCAACTAACTCTTGACCTAATTTATCAATAAATAAAATATGATTTTCTGTGCTTGAGTCACCAAATACTGACTGCGTTCTAAAACCACTGATATTGGCTTCTGCAGGCAAATTAACCGGTGGCATATTACTCTCGTTATAGACTCGACCTAAAACAATAGGTCGATCGGGATTACCACCGATAAAGTCCACGACCACCTCATCGCCAATGCGCGGGAGCTGCAAGCCACCAAAGCCGCCACCTGCCCATGGACTGGAAACACGAATCCAGCACGAGCTGTTTTCATCATTTTTGCCTTCACGATCCCAGTGGAACTGCGCCTTAATACGGCCGTATTTATCTGTGTATAATTCTTCACCCGCTGGTCCTACAACTTTGGCGGTTTGCGGGCCAGATGTCTTAGGTTGCTTTGTGATGCGAGGCGCTCTGTACTGTACACTAGATGGGATAGCACTAAAAAGAATTTGGAAATTATCCTTACGCTCTGTGCCGCTAGAATAGCCGGCGACTGACATATTGTAGGTGGTGTTAATGACCAAATACTCTCTATTTTCAGCCGCGCGAGGATGATTACGCAAGCTAAACACATAGCCTGGCGCCACGCCTCGAACGGTCGTTTCAGCCGTCACAATCTCTTGATTTACCTTGAGCTCTTGGATA
This sequence comes from Oligella sp. HMSC09E12, assembly GCF_001808505.1. NCBI lineage: Bacteria > Pseudomonadati > Pseudomonadota > Betaproteobacteria > Burkholderiales > Alcaligenaceae > Oligella > Oligella sp. HMSC09E12. The sequence goes on along the minus strand of NZ_KV793513.1, from coordinate 7,737 downwards.
CGGATACGAGCGTATTGATCCCCATGATCAAGATCTTGATAACCACCTTGCCATTCATACATTTCAAGACTGGCATCATCACCAGCTAAAGACTCTGACATCAAGGCATCTAATTTGACTTGCGGTTTACGGAAGTCATAATCCACCACTGAATATTTTGCCGTGGTCATGCCGGCACGATGACGCCAGCTATACACACTCTCACGATCCGAATCAAGATTACCTTGCGTGTCATAGAAGGTGAAAGTGTCGTACGCAGGAAAGGGCTGATGTGTCGCCACATCATCAGTAAGCACGAGAGTATGCTGACCGTTTTGATGAGTGAAGTAATAATAAATACCCTCATGCTCCATCAAACGGCTAACAAAATTAAAATCGGATTCTTGATACTGTACGCAGTACTCCCAATCGCGATAGCTTTCATTTAATTGATATTCAACCGAAAAACCATAGCGAGCAAAGACTTTTTTCAAAATATCTGGCACGTTTTGATTTTGGAAAATCCGATTATCTTGTCCCTGAGTTAAATACCACATGGCCGGACGAACAATCGCACGGTATAAATAATAGCCGGAATTGGTACGCTCACGACCAAGTAATTCAAAATCAGTGACCTTACCATTTAAAAAACGTGGTGCACCAGACGATGTTTCGATCTCAATCGTCAAATCCGTGCCCAGCATTGAACGCACATCAAGCATAAAGGTGCCAGCAGCCAATTCCACTTCAAACTGAAACAGCTCAGATAAAGCCTCTTTACCCGTTAAGCTCAAAAAACCCAACTGCGGACCAAGCGCCGTATGTGCCACGATAGGACGATCGGTTGATGGTAAGTTAAGAAAATCCATGTTTACACCCTTGTGTTGCACCAGCGCTCAAGCGCCATTAAGCCATTGATACTGCTACTTTAATAATGATAGATTACAAAATAGTTACTAAAAAATGACGGTTTGATGACAAACCTATGCTGCAAATTCAGTAAACTAAGCGATCGCCTTGTTTTGCTTGATGTCATAACCAATCACAGACTCAGCGCCGCGACCACCTTTGTCAGTCTGCTCCCAGTATTGCTGCTTAACCTTAGCTGCTTGGAAGGCATAGCTAACCATCATGGCGTCACCATCTTGGTCACCACTGTACTGCACGGATGTGACCAACACATCCTCTAGGGTAATACGTGAGTACTCAACCTGCTCCCCGCCAGCTTTACACACGGACAGCTCAACTTTGCCTAAGTGCTTACCGCTAGCACAGTGCTTTAGTACTGCCGGCGCCGCGCGGTCAATACGGCAAACTACATATAAATCATTAAAACTGGCCTTGCCGGTACCGCCACCGCCGCCGGTAGACATAGAACCCGGTTGCGTCGCGCCCCAAGAAAACGACTGAATATCAGTCCAATCCTTGTGCTGAGCGTCTTTAGACTCACCATTAACACTCTCAATCTTCATATACATATCAACAGCCATTACTCTCTCCTACCTCAACAGTACGAAAACTTTTAAAATATGGGAATTAGAAACTGCAGACAGAATTTATGATGCTTGATATAACGCTCTCCTCAACTTATTGATTATGCTTAAGAGGAAATAAACACTGATTTGCAGTTTATTAAAAAGTTATGTTAGCAAGCAAAAATGACACTATGGTGACCAAATTATGACGAATAGATCGTGAATCGTCATATACATGATCCACTACATTCTCTTATTAATCTGTACCTAAACAACTCTGAAAAGAAGAATGGTAAAACTCACCATTTGTTGTATCTAAGAAGATAATCTGTGTTGGATCCTGCGCAAGGTACAGGATCTTACGTTGTTGGGGCAATGAATTAATTAATTGCTCTATCCCCGCATCCACCGTTGCTGTGAGCTCAATGACTTGAATTTGTGACTGTTGATCGACATACTCTAATGTCACTTGGTAACGCTCCACATCATCCGTGGTATCTATTCGTTTAGCCTTAATTTTTTGTGTAATCGCCGGCAAACCAAAGAACAAGATCGGGTAAAAAGTATGTTGAGTGCGACGGTTATTTGCTTTTGAGAAAATTTTTGTTGACAACTTTTTACCATTCAATACATCTAACGTTGCCATAAATGCCATGGCACATAGCAACCAAGCAAAGACTGGATGTAACGCCCAGGGGTCCAGAAAGTTTAGAGTTAATGGTTTGGCAGCACTTATCAAAAACAACAAAGGCACAATGCCAAACATCGCAGCAATCAATAGGATATAGGCACCTTGTTTTTTACGATTGGTGGTGGGACCTACCTCCTCATCAGCAAAGCAATAACTTGGCTCCTCATCGGCCTGATTAATATAGAGTGGGATGGCACGTTGAGCCCCATCAGCTGTCATTTCTAATAATTGATTGTGAGCCGCAACGTACTCATCGAAGGTTGGCTGCTCGCTCTTCGTCAGTTCATCCAGACGACGCTTAGACGCAGTCAAATGAAACTCATGGCATATCGCAGTTCCGGATAAGTTATTGAATCGTAACGTCAAACGACGATTCAATAAACTACTCTGCTCCCTATAGGCGACGACATGATCCTCAACTACTTCTGCAGCGACTTTTCTGTCCGTCTTTTTTAGTCTTAAAATCGCTTTATTTGGTAAAAAATAATATTTGAAAATTAATATAAAATTGATCAGCCATAGCACCAAACAAACAATCCAGCCCAAGACATTCTCTTGTGGTTCAGTGGTCTGCGGGCGAAGAAGCAATCCTAACAAAAACAAACCGCTAAATGTATAGAGCAAGGAACAGAGAGGATGATCTTTAATTGTAGAAGCTAGCATTTTTTGACTGTATAACTATGAGAGGCTTCAGTATATGTTTGGTTTATTACAAATGCGAGATAGAAAGATTACGCAAGTCTTTGGATAATACAAAAAACATAATTCAAATCTAAGGATCTCTGACAAACAACTACCATTAACATTAGTGGGGTGGACAAAGTCAAGCATTAGTCAATTAATTATTCAAAACACAATTATGATGGTGTCTTTAGTAATTAATTGATTAACTCTTTCCTTTGAGAATACTAGGTATTATAGTACAATGTATTCCAATAATATTTATATGTACACAGTCATTGAATCAAAATCATTTAAAAGTAAGGCTGACACTATCTGGTCTGAGTTAGAAAGACTTGAGTTCATTAGTCATTTATCATTAAATCCATTAGAAGGAGATGTAATTCCTAATGGGAGGGGCTTGAGAAAAATACGATGGTCAGTCGCAGGAAAAGGGAAACGCGGTGGAGTGAGAATAATCTATTACAATATGCTCGATGATGGCAATATACTTTTACTTTATATTTATACTAAAAACACCCAGAGCAATATTGACGATAAACGATTAAACAAACTTAAAGGAAGCATGACATGAGTAATCAAACAAAAGATTGGAATATTGATGATATCGTATCTGCTGTCATTGCAGATGATCCGGACGCTGAAGAGATTCGTCAGAGCTTAACCCAGGCCTTAACAGAAGTTAAAAATGGCCAATATGGGCGCAAAACCAAAGTTTTTGTGTCTCCTGTAGCACAAACTCGGCACAAGCTTGGGTTGTCGCAAAATAAGTTTGCTCAGCAAATTGGTATTTCAGTAAATACGCTTAAATCATGGGAACAAGGTGTACGTAATCCGAGTGGCGCCGCATTAAAATTAATCCAATTACTAGATAAGCGTCCAGAGTTAATTTCTGAGTTGCAAGCATAAGTCTCAATCGCTCGTTGTGTATCAGCATTTGGTGAGTTGAACTCAAAAGGCAAACGACAATTATCAGCCGCACGAGTCAGCAACAAACGCACAGGGTATGCTTGACCACTATTTTTGATAACGTATTCACTTAGCACTTAAGGTCAAACTTCGTAGAAGTGCAACTATACGTACCTAATTGTTTTTTAAAGGTGGCACAAATGGAAGTTATTTCTTTTGAAGATCTTAGCAAAAACTTAGCTGAAATATTAGATAAAGTAAACGAGGACAGAAGCCCTGTTCTTATCACCCGTCAGAATGGTGAGCCTGCTGTACTAATAAGCCTCAAACACTTTAATGCTTTTGAGGAGACGTCCTATTTGTTGTCCAGCCCCAAAAACTCAGAACGATTACGCAAGTCTTTAGATAATGCAAAGAGCTCTAACTCAAATCTAAGGAGCTCGAACTCAAATCTAAGGAGCTCGAACCCAAATCTGAGGAGCTCTGACAAGCATTGCCCCTAAATGATCGGGGCTCAGAATTAAACTGTCGTTGACAAGCACCTTAAAGACAGACTCAATATACGCACTGTCATTAAAAATGCCATGGATTTAAAGTAAGTACACCAGTAGGTTCAAAATCTTTAATGTTGCGAGTGACTACTATCATGCCATGGGTGAGTGCAGTTGCGGCAATGAGCGCACACGTTCTCCACGCCTATCAGGTACGTGCAGCCTAGCGCATTTGCGAGCCACTATTGAATCAATGGATAGGGTTCGGTCAACGAACTCTGACAAAACCTGTGTTTCCAGCCATGAGCGTAACAATGCACCTTGAATGGTATCTTTTCGTTCTATCGATAAGATACCAAGTTCAAGTTCCATAATAGTAATAGCAGAAATGAATAGATCGTCAGCATGGGCAGCTTCTGCCCATGCTGTAAAGTTAGGAACTGCTTTGATAGTGCGGACTTTACGTAATTCAGATACGACATTAGTGTCAAGAATGAACATTAGGAAAGATCGGCTTTTTTTGGTTCAAAATTAATTTTTGGTGGGTTAAATTCAATATCAGCAACTTCTGGCATAGATAGATAATCGGCAATATTTCGATGAGGCCTTGTTAGACGTTTGTACTCTTCAATACTCAATAAAACAAGGGCTGGCTCACCGTGCTCCGTAATGAAAACAGGACCCTTTTGACTTGCTTTTTTAGCGTAGCCAATATCTTTATCGAGTTCTTGGGATGAGAGGGTTGTAATACTCATAGCGACACCTCCTAATTGAAAGGGTTACAAAGTATATTACTACAACAATAATAAGCTGTTTATTAAGCGGATGGGCGACAATGTCGGAGCGTTCGATGAACAATCACACCATAAACACTTTACGGGATACCGACACCATCGATACCCCGTAAATTTATTCATAAAGCAGTACTTACTACTTACCTGAACCTTACTGCGCTTGACCTCTCAGTGCCGCTAAAATTCCAGCAGAATGTTGTTGGCTTTGCGTTGGCATTAACAAACGGCCATCCTGAATGGGTTGTCTAATTTGCGATATGCTAACAACCTGCCCTCTTACACCAAGAAGCATGAAGTGTCCTTGGGCTTGGGAGCTAAGTGTAGCCAGTTTTTGACGGCCTTGCTCGTTCAGCTCAAGTAACAAATAGCTATTGCCATTATCGGCAGTTACCGGTCTAACACCTTGGAAATCACTCTGAGCTAAAACAGCTTGCGGTAAAGCGTATAAACTACCCTGACCAACAGTCACCGGGACTAGGCCCGCAGCAGCCTGCTGTTGCGCTAGATGAACAGTAATCGCAGATTGCTGTGCCTGTTGTTGAGTTTGTGAGGCTTGCTGACTGGTAGACGTAGTAGTCTGACAAGCGGTTAAAAGGCCACTCATGGCGGCTACTAATATTATTTTTTTATACATTTTTGTCTCTTTTTAATAAAAATAAAACCACAAGACGCCCATAACCATACTCCAACCATGAACGTCTTGCTTTGAACTAACTAATTATTAAAACCAAAAAACTAACGGTTAAGCTCAATCTCAACGCGACGGTTTGGCTGTAAGCAAGCGATTAACTGATTGCCTAAACCATCACACATCACGACGGGATTGCTTTTACCGTAGCCTTGAGCAGATACTTTATGGCTAGGTACACCTAGGTTGACTAAGTAGTTTCGAACACTGTTTGCTCTGTCTTGTGACAGGCGTAGGTTGTAAGAATCGGAGCCTAAGCGGTCGGTAAAACCGGCCACGGCAATTGAATCGTACTGACCTACACGGTCTAAGCCTGCAGCAAACTCTTGAAGTTTACGCTGACCTTCAGGACGTAAATTAGAGCTGTCAAAGGCAAAAAGCGCATCGGCGTCGATGGTAAAGCGCTGAGGCTCACCGCCCGGAGGGCAAGTCGCGTTGACTGGATCAACCGCATTCCAGTAGAAATTACGCGTTAGGCTATCAGAGTCATACAGTACTTTAAACTGACATGTCGTCACGCCATTGGCGCCCTGCCCTGGCGTATGGAAATGGAATAAATAATCCCATTCGCGCACGCCTACAAAGCCTTCACCAAAGTGAGGACGACCAAGTAAGTAGTAAAGCTGATCCTTAGTCATACCTGCTTTCACTTCTTGAAGCTTACTAAGATCAGGGAAGGTACCCATCTTTTTATTCATCCCGACACGCTCAACCTTCGGCCATACCGGCTGATCAGTTGTACCGTCGGAACTCACTTTACTGATGTTGCCACACGCTGATAAAACTAGAGCAGAAAGACCAGCGATAAATAGCGATTTATAGTTAAAACTCATGTTATTACCTCTTTTTTACTCCCTACTGCCAAGCAGCAAGGAGTAAAGATTAATTTAAATAGTAATTTACCACTGATAACCGGCACCAATCGTACCACCCCGGCACCACCACGGCCAGATGTGTTAGCGCTACCCTTAAGTATCCATTTACCGTTTTCACTTACGGTAGAGACACCGATTGCCATACCTGACTCACCGCGCCATACACCACCAGCAACCGCTACCATGCTCTTACCAGGTAGGTAAGCCTGAGGTAAACCTGCTGTTGCCATGGCCGCCGCAATACCTGCATTGCTACGATTCTCTAAACGTTTCATATCATGACGTACACCGCTAATCTGGTTCTGTAAGTTATTACCGACGCCCATTAACTGGTCTACGTTGACTGCATCCGTACCTTCAACACCCGGTCCAACGTTAGTAATACGATTACCACCCATGTTAATACCGTCTTGGTTGATAATCGGACCGCCGCCACCGATAGCGATGCTGTTAGCGTTAATAGAAGTAGCGTTCACTGTGGTAGCATTAACAGTTGTTGTAGACACAGTCTCAGCAGTCACACTGTTAACCTGTAAATCAGGGTTTAAGCCAATCGTAATATCAGTATCACCCGAACCACTGACTGGTACTTTATCAATTAAGATATTGCTACCAGCAACAAAGGTGACTGTATCGCCATAGTGAATACTACTAGACGTACCACCAGAGCCAGTTCCGCCTGTTGCTGTACCTGATCCTGTACCGGTAGAAGTACCTGGACCCGTACCTGAACTAACGTCTGTATTCCAATGAATATCAGCAAACGCAGCACTTAAGTCAGCGTATTCGTTACCATTAACTTGGATAACATTCAGACCATCAGCATTTTGAGTTAAGTTCAACATATTACCCATATCTTGCAGCTGACCTTGTGTCGCTGCTTGACCTGCCGCTTCACCCGTATAACTACCAGCTACGAAGGAAGTATTTGTTAAACCACCAATAGTGCCTGCTGAACCATCGATAATGATGTTATTTGTCGCATCACCAATCTGGACAAAGCCAGGGTTGATAATGGTCGTTCCTAAGTCACCAGTTACCGTTAAACCAGTACTGTCTAAGAAACTACGATTTGCATCATCACCGATATTCAATGAGCCTGTTTCGCCAAGATTGATATCTGTAATGACCCAGCACTTTCTGCTCACATTATG